>NZ_JANSIC010000533.1:0-501 GCF_047461955.1 Synechococcus sp. R55.7 | reverse complement strand
CAGCCCCCAAGAGCGCAATTACGTTTGCACCATTCAAGTCCGCATCTCCTTCCCATCCACAGTGCCCACACTTGAACGACTTACCACTGCGATAGGATTGCGCAGGGTCGGGATGGATGTGTAAGCACCGGTGGCAGGTCTGCGACGTGTAGGCAGGCGGCACAAGAATCAGAGAAACCCCTGCAACCCTCGCCTTGTATTCCAGAAATTGACGTAGTTGGTAGAACGCCCAACTGTTGGTTCTGCGCCGTTCGGCCTTGTTGCGTGGCTGTTGATTGACCCTTTCCCGGATCCCTGTCAGGTCTTCCAGAGCGATAGCGCTGTTTGTGGTCTTTGCCCTGGAGACAATAGCTTTGGAGATGCGATGATTGACCCACGCCTGAAAGCGCCTCTCCTTGCCAGACAGCCGTTGCAACAGTTCTCTGCATCTGCGCCGCGAACTGCGGGTGCCCTTACTGGCTTTGCGTTGGAGTACCGCCCTCAACCGGGAGTAGCGCTCTC
>NZ_JANSIC010000532.1:0-503 GCF_047461955.1 Synechococcus sp. R55.7 | reverse complement strand
GAGCAGATTTGATGGATCGGCGCTCGCTGATATCATCCAGGAAGTGAACGGCAAACAGAGGCTTTTGTTCTTCATCTCTCACAACATAAACCTGAGACTTTGTCCAGATGATTTGGCCATTCTTTCGGGTGTAGCGATGTTCCAATTCATAATGACTGCGCCGACCCTCGATCATCTCCTGCCAGAGGTTTTTTAGGGTTTCAACATCAGCCAAATCTGGGATATAGGCCTCCAGAGGCAAAGCTTTCAGTTCCTCTGCAGAATATCCTGTTATATCCTTGAGGGCTGAGTTCATGCCATGTGGCTTGGATTCTGGCTCAAGAGGCAGCAGAGAAATGCCCAAATTGCAGGACTCTACAATACCCCAGAATCGCTGTTGAATCTCCAACAAAGCCAGCTCTAGACGCTTACGCTCGGTAATATCTTGAATGCAGCCAAGCACGCAATTTGCTCCGTAGGGAACTATGCAAATTTCTTGGTAACGGAGCTCTCCCGCTGAGTTG
>NZ_JANSIC010000531.1:0-503 GCF_047461955.1 Synechococcus sp. R55.7 | reverse complement strand
GAGCAGATTTGATGGATCGGCGCTCGCTGATATCATCCAGGAAGTGAACGGCAAATAGAGGCTTTTGTTCTTCATCTCTCACAACATAAACCTGAGACTTTACCCAGATGATTTGGCCATTCTTACGGGTGTAGCGATGTTCCCATTCATAATGACTGCGCCGGCCATCAACCAACTCCTGCCAAAGTTTTTTTAGAGTTTCAACATCGGCCAAGTCTGGGATACAAGCCTCCAGAGGCAAAGCCTTCAATTCCTCTGCAGAATATCCTGTTATATCCTTGAGGGCTGAGTTCATGCCATGCGGACTAGCTTCTGGCTCAAGAGGCAGCAGAGAGATGCCCAAATTGCAGGACTCCACAATTCCCCAGAATCGCTGTTGAATCTCCAACAAGGCCAGCTCTAGCCGCTTGCGCTCGGTGATATCTTGAATGCAGCCAAGCACGCAATCTGCTCCGTAGGGAACTATGCAAATTTCTTGGTAACGGAGCTCTCCCGCTGAGTTG
>NZ_JANSIC010000530.1:0-503 GCF_047461955.1 Synechococcus sp. R55.7 | reverse complement strand
GCCGGCTGCAAAAAGTGAAACACGAAGCGAAAGTAGGGGATCAGCATCAAAAACGAAGCTGTGCCCAGCAGCAGATTCAGCCCGACGAGCAACCCTGGAGGGTGTTGCTCCGCAACGCCAACACGAACGTAAAAGCCCAGGGCTGCCGAACTCCACAAACTGACCACATTGGCCAAAATCAGGAAAAAGAAGAGGTAGAAATTGACTTTCTCGCGCAAAAACAGCTCCGTGACCTTTGGCGTGAAGCGATCCGCGCTCAACTGCACCACAATGGCCACCACCGAGAGGGTAAAGCCCAGCACCCCCGACAACACCTGAGCCAAGGTGGTTACAAATTCCTGCAAAGCTTCTGTATCCTGCGTGGATCCCGCCCAGACCAGGTTCAACCCGCTCTGGATCCAGCGGTGCCCACCCCAGGCCCAAAGCAAACCTGCCCCCACCACTGCAGCACTCCAGGGCAGAAAGCGGGGGCGACGCCCAACAAAGCCTGGATCTGTGTGTCT
>NZ_JANSIC010000529.1:0-504 GCF_047461955.1 Synechococcus sp. R55.7 | reverse complement strand
TGCAAGCCTCCCAAAAAGAATTGCAAGCTGCCCAGCAGGAGCTGCGTCTTGTCCAGCAAAACCAGCAGGTTTTGATTCAAGAGCTGCGGGAGGGACAGGCGATGCTGGCGCAGTTCTTTCGCGAGTCAATGGATCGGTTTGACGAGCGTACTCGGGCCATCGAACGCCGCACAGAAGCACTGGAACGGCGCACTGACGAGATGGCCCGAGAGATGCGGGAGATGCGGCAGGAGATTCGGGATCTGCGCCGCGACTTTTTGGAACGGCGGTAGCTTGGGCCCAAGCGCTCTGCGTTGCTAGTGTAACCATCCCCGGATCCTTCTCCCAGGAGGAGATTTAGGGTGGTAGGATTTCCTTGTTCTGTAGCGCCTTGGTAACCATGACACCTGAGCAAGAGCAGTGGCTGATTCGGGCCGTCCAGGAGTTGCAAGCTGCCCAGCAAAACCAGCAGGTTTTGATCCAAGAGCTGCGGGAAGGGCAGGCGATGCTGGCGCAGTTTTTCCG
>NZ_JANSIC010000528.1:0-508 GCF_047461955.1 Synechococcus sp. R55.7 | reverse complement strand
AGTAACACGAGTTTCTGGGCCAGAGTTGCCGGACCCAGCAGGCCGAGGTGTGTGGTGATCGGCAAACCAGCCTGAGACCGTTCCTGATGCTTTTGCGCCATCCCGCCCTCAGGCCTGGCTTCTCTCCCACAAAGGGAGAGGGAAGCTAGGATAGGCTACTGCGCCACTTCTGTCCTGCTGCTATCGGAAGCCCTTGCGGGATAGCAGGGATCCCTGGCTAGCGCTGAAACTGAAGAGCCTTTCCCCGCACCGAGGGATCCACCTGGCCGTTTTGAAAGGCAATCTGTCCGCCCACGATCGTGACTAGGGGCCAGCCCACCAATTCCCAGCCCTCGAAGGGACTCCAGCCGCATTTGGTCAGCAGCTCTTCCCGCCGCACCGGTTTGGGTGTGTGGCGATCCACCAGCACCAGGTCGGCGTCGTAGCCCACCTGCAGCCGCCCTTTGTTGGGGATCCCGTAGAGGCGGGCCGGCGCCTCACACATCCACCGCACCACCTGCGCCAGCGT
>NZ_JANSIC010000527.1:0-514 GCF_047461955.1 Synechococcus sp. R55.7 | reverse complement strand
GGGTGTGCAGACGGTAGAGATAGTCCACCGGCCCAGGCGGGATCCCGTCCACCTCTGCCTGCCAATAGCCCTGGTCATCTCGGGCCAGGGGAAGGCATCCCTCAACAGGGGTGAGCAGCTTCAGCTCCACCCGTTCAAGCAGAGGCGCCCATACGGAAAAACGATAGCGACCTTGGCCCAGGGGATAGGCCCCAATTCGCCCGATCTCTGCGTGTTGCAAGGGAGTGGAGAAAAGGTGTGGCACGAAACTCACCCGGAAAACCCGGCTTCTACTATAGCGGGGCTTGATCCCAAGAGTCCTCAGAGTGGGTTCTCGGCTCCTCCCTCTGCCATAGTGGAATGGGTCTCCAGCGATTAGGTCTTATGCTCAACTATCCCCCCAGCTATCCCGATCCCACTGTTGTGGACATCTACCACGGGCAGCCGGTGCCGGATCCCTACCGCTGGCTAGAGGATCTAGATTCGGAGCAGACGCGGGCCTGGATTGAGGCGCAAAACCACCTTACCTTTAACT
>NZ_JANSIC010000526.1:0-516 GCF_047461955.1 Synechococcus sp. R55.7 | reverse complement strand
ACAGCGCTATTGCCCTGGAAGACCTGACAGGGATCCGGAAAAGAGTCAATCAACAACCCCGCAGCAAAGCCGAGCGGCACAGGGCCAACAGTTGGGCGTTCTACCAGCTACGCCAGTTTCTGGAATACAAGACTCTGCGTGCAGGAGTTGCTTTGATTCTGGTGCCGCCTGCTTACACGTCGCAGACCTGTCACAAGTGTTTACACATCCATCCCGATCCTGCGCAATCCTACCGCAGTGGAAAGAAGTTTAAGTGTGGGCACTGTGGATGGGAAGGAGATGCGGATTTGAATGGTGCGAATGTGATTGCGCTCTTGGGGGCTGTCGTAAACCAGCCTAGAGGTTCGGGCCTGTTTTGTTCTCTGGTAGGGCAGAGCAGGCTCAGGGCTACTGAAAGCCCGCTCCGTACCGCTTAGCGGTCGGAGCCGGGTAGTTTACCACCCACCCTCCACTACACTCAGAGAGGGAACTGCTGCCGGAGTGGCAGGGATCGTTGGACTCACAGATGGGTTATCG
>NZ_JANSIC010000525.1:0-517 GCF_047461955.1 Synechococcus sp. R55.7 | reverse complement strand
CCACCATGCCCTACATGGTTATCTACGACGGCCTCTGCAACCTCTGTGCCACCGGCGTTCAGCTCTTGGAGCAACTGGATCGCGGACGGCAGTTTTGCTACGCCCCCATGCAAGATGCTTCTACCCTGGCCCAATGGGGGATCCCACCGGAGCAGGTGGAGCTGGGGATGATTCTCATCGATCTGGAGCACCCAGAGCGCCGCTGGCAGGGATCCGCTGCCATTGAACAAATTGCCGCCCTTTTGCCGAGCGGGGAGGTGTGGCTGGCTCTGTACCGCAACTTTCCTGGCTTGAAGGTTCTGGGGGATCGAGGCTACGAACAGATCCGGGATCACCGCTACGAGTGGTTTGGCCGCCGTAACACCCCATACCTATCTGTCTACCCTGCTTGTGTTTCCTGCCGGGATCCCTTGGCTGACAACCCATAATACTTGGTAATGCTTGCCCTTATCCAGCTACCTGAACTGAAGGAGGCCGATAGGAGAGGGGCTGTACTTAAGGGATCCCTTGACGAGGG
>NZ_JANSIC010000524.1:0-523 GCF_047461955.1 Synechococcus sp. R55.7 | reverse complement strand
AGACAGAGCAAATCAGGGCACTGAAGGTCTCACTCTGGCAAACGAGCAAAGCTGACCCCTCGGTAGTAGTAGGCCAAAATTTGGCGGTAAGTCCAGCCTCGGCGGGCCAATTCTTGGGCGCCCCACTGGCTCATGCCAATGCCATGCCCAAACTTGGGATAGGGGCTGACATCCGGTAAGCTCATCAAATAAGGGATCCCACTCACCCCGACGGTTTGGCCGCCGCTGCTGGCGCTGTACATGGCATTGACAAACTGACCCCCATACACCATGACCACACCACGGGTGGCTTGTGTTGCTTCCAGGGCGGCTGCCGACCGCTGGGAAAGCCCTCGGTACACCTGGGAGCGAGTATCGCTAAACACATCAAACCAACCGCGGGAATTGCGATGGTAAAGAACGTAGCTGCGGGCTGCCACCGCTTGCGCCTTCAGGGCTTCTGGGAAGAACCGGGATCCCATTTCTGCATCCACCACACTGGCCACATAGTCTTCTAGATCCACGTAGTTGATGGCCATCACCA
>NZ_JANSIC010000523.1:0-525 GCF_047461955.1 Synechococcus sp. R55.7 | reverse complement strand
TTTGCCCCTGGCGTCAGCATCGAAAGCCCTCTGGTGATGGAACTTCTGGCTGCTGCTGGGATTGGGGCCGCCCTCGCCTGGCTGTATAGCCTCTGGATGCGCGTACAGTTCAGCATCGAAGCCCGGGAAAAAAATCGGCAACTGCAGGAGAAGGAGGTCACCATCACCGAACTCAAGGAAATGGTGGTGGAGCTGGAAGCCAAAGTGAAGCAACTGCCTCCCAGCAAGCGTGCCGAACCCCAAGAGGACATCCAGGATGTGAAAGAAGTGGCCACCGAGGGATCCCCTGCCTAAAATCCCCAGGTTGACCCACAGGCCGTTGAGGTAGAATTGAACTTCTACTTGCCCCTCTCCCTAGCTCATACTTCCTATGCAGGTTATCCAAGAAAAACGCCCTGGCAGCCGGGTCGGTCTCAAAATCGTGGTAGAAGCCGACCGGGTGAAGCGCTCCTACGAAAAAACCTTGCGTCAACTGGAGCAGAATATCCAGATTCCGGGATTCCGCAAGGGCAAGGCCCCCCGCAA
>NZ_JANSIC010000522.1:0-532 GCF_047461955.1 Synechococcus sp. R55.7 | reverse complement strand
CCTCTAGGGCAGCCAAGCCATCACGGCCAGCAGGGTCGAGAGGATCCCGATCAACACCCAGATGAGGGGCTTAGTGTCCAACGGGGGATCCGCTGCCCGGCGGCTGAGGGGATCCCCAGATCTTGGGGAAGGGCCTTTGCGTTGGGAGCGCCCATAGGCCAAGCGGTACTCTGGGGGATCAGCTTCCTCCAGCCGGCTGAGATCGGGAATTTCGCTCAACCACTCCGCTGGACGCCGCAGACGAGGGGCTTGCCAGATACCCAAGACATAGCGAGCCTGCTGGGCAACTTCTGGATCTGGGTTGCGCAGCAAGGTTTGGGCCAACAGGATGGCCTCCTGCGTTTCGCCAAGGGCTTCTTGGGCCAGGGCCTGCCAGAGCCGTAGCTTACCCGACTGCGGATAGCGGCTTTGGGCCTGCTTAACCTCCTCTAGCGCCTGCCGGTATTGTCCTCGCTCGAACCTCAACTGGATCAGAGCCAAGTGCTGAGACAATCTCAGGTCTTCGGGAAGCGTCATGCTCAGGATCCGCAGG
>NZ_JANSIC010000521.1:0-536 GCF_047461955.1 Synechococcus sp. R55.7 | reverse complement strand
CCCGGATCCCCGTCAGGTCTTCCAGAGCGATAGCGCTGTTGGTAGCTTTTGCCCTAGAGACAACGGCTTTGGAGATGCGATGATTGACCCACGTTTTTGCTACGCAACGCTGACGCGACTGAAAGCGTCTCTCCTTGCCAGACAGCCGTTGCAACAGTTCTCTGCATCTGCGCCGCGAACTGCGTGTGCCCTTACTGGCTTTGCGTTGGAGTGCCGCCCTCAATCGGGAGTAGTGGTCTCGAACTCGGCTCAACTGCTGTCCATTCCAGTTGTCCCCTTCTGAGGTATGAGCGATATCCGTCCTTCCAAAGTCCACCCCGATTACCTTGTCGGCATCTTGTTGCTTGGGTGGCTTTTTCTCTACGCAAATCTGGATGTAATAGGAGCCGTCCTCCCGCTTGACCAGGGTGGCGGCTTTGGGGTTGGAACCAGCCAGTATTCCACGCTGGTAGTTGCCAATGGCCAGTCCAAAGCGCTCTCGCCCTTCCACCGTGGTCAGCGACACCGTCCAGTCTTTCTCGCGGAACGAGAAGATA
>NZ_JANSIC010000520.1:0-537 GCF_047461955.1 Synechococcus sp. R55.7 | reverse complement strand
GCAATGTCGCGGGGGCTCTCCAAAGCCGGCGCGGTGGTCATGTAGAACTGGGATCCCATTTCTGCCGCCAGCACTGCTGCCACCGTGGTTTTGCCTAGACCAGGCGGGCCGTAGAACAGCAGGTGATCCAGAGGCTCTTGGCGAGCGCGGGCCGCCGCAATGGCAATGGAGAGCACTTCTTTAAGTTCCGTCTGGCCAATATATTCCGCTAGGGTGCGCGGGCGCAGGGATTCTTCCTGGGCTTCGCCAGGGTGGGCTTGCGGCTGCAACAGGGCAGAGGGATCCGCTCCCCTTTCCCCAGCAAAGCTCAACTCTCTGCCTTCTTTTCTCCAGGCTGAAGACTTTTGCTGCCGCCGCTTGGGGCCCTCAGCGTTCTGGCCTGTATCCCGAGAAGAAATGATTGCCATATCCCTAAGTCACAGAGGCAATGGCCCCAATTTAACTCTAGAAAAGCTCTGGGAAAGATCACCCCAGCAAAGAGAACAAAAAAATCCCCCAGACCAAGCTGGGGGATCCACCAATGCTGTTGAAGCGTCA
>NZ_JANSIC010000519.1:0-540 GCF_047461955.1 Synechococcus sp. R55.7 | reverse complement strand
CGAGCCTCAGTGATTTTGCGGATAAATGAGGTTTGGCTGGGGCGTACTGAGCAACGATGGAGAAAGAGCAATGCAGGTGGCGAGGTCGATGTCAACTGATGAGCAATCAGCACAGCAGGGCACTCCCCAGCCCAAGGTGGCTTCTCTAGGAGTTGCCGGGGATCGGGAAGCGCGGAAGAGGGCTGCCCATGAAGATCTTCAGCCGCTCAAAGTCAGCACCCGCAAGGACTCCGTGCCGCTGACGCGATCCGCTCTGATGCGGCGTTTTAACCAGAGCTTTCCGCCTTTTTACAGCCAGTTTGTCAGCAGCGAGGTGCAGGCCCAAAATCTGCGCTTGGCTTACACCCTCTACCAGACCCGCAAGGCGGTGGTACAGGTGCAGGACGAAGGTCGCAAGACGGTGGTCTGTCTGGCCTACCGCAACCGACCTTCTCTGCTCAGCGATCTGTTTGGGGTGTTCACCGCTTTTAATCTCTCGGTGCACGGCATCCATCTCTATGGGCAGATCTACTCACCGCACCTGGTGTTTATCCGCACCAT
>NZ_JANSIC010000518.1:0-541 GCF_047461955.1 Synechococcus sp. R55.7 | reverse complement strand
AAGCCCCGCCCTAAGGCCTACGGCCCGCTGACGCGACCAGGGCGGCTTTTATCTTGCTAACCTGCGCTAGAGTGGGCCCATGCGCGTCCTCGAAGCCAAGCTCCTCAACGGCACAGCCCAGCAGTACCAAGCCCTGGATGAGGCCATTCGGACTGCCCAGTTCGTGCGCAACAAGTGCCTGCGCCACTGGATGGATCATCAGGGGGTGAACAGGGCCACGTTGTACTCCCTCTGCAAGGACTTGGCCAGAGAGTTCCCCTTCGCCCAGAAGCTGAACTCCTCTGCCCGGCAAGCCAGTGCGGAGCGAGCCTGGTTTGCCATCTCCAACTTCTACCGCCGCTGCAAGGAGAAGGCAGCCCGGAAGGGCTATCCCAAGTTCCAGAAACACTGTCGCTCGGTGGAGTACAAGCTGTCCGGCTGGAAGCTGTCTCCTGACGGCATGTCCATCACCTTCACGGACGGCTTCCAGGCGGGCACCTTTGCCCTGTACTGCAACGGCGAGGCACGGCGGGACATCCTCACCCTGAAAATCAACCGGGTG
>NZ_JANSIC010000517.1:0-543 GCF_047461955.1 Synechococcus sp. R55.7 | reverse complement strand
ACCGTCTAGTTCCATGCCAGGTGTATCGTAGATGGTGATTGGGCAACCTGGCTTGGAATACTGACGAATGTGGCGGGTGACGGGGCTGCCAACACCGGTACGGGCCAGCTCATCTCTAAACACTGCATTGACCAAGGTGCTCTTGCCCACCCCGCTTTTGCCAATGACCAGGATGTTGCAGTGGCCCAACTCTGTCTGCGCCTCTAGGAGGTCCTTCTGTAGTATCTGAGACACCGAATTCCAGAAAGACTTAAAGGCTTCTGGCTTCTCGAGAGATTCAGAAGCTTCTGGGATGCCTCGGGCACGGTCAACAATTTGGCGGGTTAGGTCAGTCAGTTTCTCTAAGAAGGATGGGCTTTTCTGAGACATGCTTCTTGCTTCTTCCCCTAAGGCCGATAGCCCCACAAAGGTAGTTCAGGGCGGATCCTACTGCCAAGTTTCTTCCGATACCGGAGACTGACCTAGCCAAGAGCCAATCTGTCTGCGCCCTGATCCCACTCCAAAGGGATCTGCAACAACGGGCTTATTGAGAGTTATTCACAA
>NZ_JANSIC010000516.1:0-545 GCF_047461955.1 Synechococcus sp. R55.7 | reverse complement strand
TCGCGCACGGACCACAGTCCGTGGTGGGTACGCAGGGGCCGCCGAAAGGGACGCCAGTAGGGGCAAAACGCAAAGGAAAACCGCTTTTCCAGCCGCCCAAGCGGCACGGATCCCTCTTTTTGGGTATCCCCTGCAGATGATCTGCTGTGCCTACCAGCCACAAAAAGCTCAAGCAAGATAAAGAAAGGAAAAACGCCAGTTTTCTCAGAGGGCTGCTATTCAGAAACGATCCCCATCGTTTTCTTGGACATCTCGAGATTGACCCACAATCGTGACCTCAATCCAGAGTTATGGTTACTTCAGGCCAGGGTGAGACACATGGGCTCCTAAAAAAAGCTTTCCGGCACTGCGCATTCAACATTTTCAACATTTTTTATTTAGGTGTTTTATTGAGGTGTGGGCGCAATGTCCCCGTTTGAATCGAAATGGCCATGTTTGCCAGATCTTAGTTTTCCTCATGGTTTGCTCAGCTTAAAACACCAGCTCAACCTCTGCCAAGGCGGCTTCCGGCCCCACCAGAGCAATGGCCGGGGGGGTCAGGTAGG
>NZ_JANSIC010000515.1:0-547 GCF_047461955.1 Synechococcus sp. R55.7 | reverse complement strand
ATTTGGAGAGGTGTCCGAGCGGTTTAAGGAAGCAGTCTTGAAAACTGCCGTGGTTGACGCCACCGTGGGTTCGAATCCCACCCTCTCCGTTTATCTTGAGGTAAAGCCCAACGGGTCGAAGCTACAGAGATTCACTGGCCCAGAGGGGGAGCTATCCACATGACCATCCTTGATTTATCGACCTTGACCACTCAACAGCTCAAAGACATAGCTTGGCAGTTGCGGGGCACTCCCGCAGTGGAGCCCATCTATCGGGAACTGGGATCCCGACCCAAGAGCATAGTGATTGCACCTGAAGATCCCCAGTGGACAGAAAAGGTTAACCAAATCCTCACAGAGGGATCCCCATCCTGACCGTCGCATCCCAAACAAGGCGGGACATGAATATCGAACAGCCGCCCTTGCCTGCCTGTGTCAGCTAGAAATCGCAGGAGCCCCGCACTGTACCCGTAGGGTCAGTGCCGGGAGGAATGCGGAAGTCACAATAGAACCATGACCCAAGTCCTGACCGTATCCTGCAAGCTCAAGGTGTCCCAGTCGCAGGCCG
>NZ_JANSIC010000514.1:0-547 GCF_047461955.1 Synechococcus sp. R55.7 | reverse complement strand
GCGATAGCGCTGTTGGTAGCTTTTGCCCTAGAGACAATAGCTTTAGAGATGCGATGATTGACCCACACTTGAAAGCGTCTCTCCTTGCCAGACAGCCGTTGCAGCAGTTGACGGCATCTGCGCCGCGAACTGCGGGTGCCCTTACTGGCTTTGCGTTGGAGTACCGCCCTCAACCGCGAGTGATGGTCTCGGACTCGGTTCAACTGCTGTCCATTCCAGTTCTTCCCCTCTGAGGTATGAGCGATATCTATCCTTCCCAAATCCACCCCGATCACCTTGTCGGTATCTTGTTGCTTGGGTGGCTTTTCCTCTACGCAAATCTGGATGTAGTAGGAGCCGTCCTTCCGCTGGACTAGGGTGGCCGATTTGGGGTTAGAGCCAGCCAGCATTCCCCTCTGGTAGTTGCCAATGGCTAGCTCAAAGCGTTCTCTCCCTTCAACCGTGGTCAGCGACACCGTCCAGTCTTTCTCGCGGAATGAAAAGATACGTGCGTCGTAGGTAACGAACCTACGCTTGAACTCTTTAACTGGACGGTTGCGCTGTCTCG
>NZ_JANSIC010000513.1:0-552 GCF_047461955.1 Synechococcus sp. R55.7 | reverse complement strand
ACCACGGACCTCTAGGCTGGTTTACGGCAGCCCCAAGTTTAGCAATCATGTTGGCTCCATTCCAGTCCGCATCCCCTTCCCATCCACAGTGCCCACACTTAAACTGCTTCCCATTGCGGTAGGATTGCGCAGGGTCGGGATGGATGTGCAAACACCGGTGGCAGGTCTGCGACGTGTAGGCAGGCGGAACCAGCACCACAGGTACTCCGGCAATGGCAGCCTTGTAGACCACGAACATCCTAAGCTGGTAGAACGCCCAGTTATTGGTTCTGCGCCGCTCAGCTTTGCTGCGTGGCTGTTGATTGACCCTTTCCCGGATCCCTGTCAGGTCTTCCAGAGCAATAGCGCTGTTTGTCGCCTTTGCCCTAGAGACAATAGCTTTGGAGATGCGATGATTGACCCACGCCTGAAAGCGTCTCTCCTTGCCAGACAGCCGTTGCAACAGTTGACGGCATCTGCGCCGCGAACTGCGGGTGCCCTTACTGGCTTTGCGTTGAAGTACCGCCCTCAGCTTGGAGTAGTGGTCTCGGATTCGGTTCAACTGCTGTCCAT
>NZ_JANSIC010000512.1:0-558 GCF_047461955.1 Synechococcus sp. R55.7 | reverse complement strand
CCTAGTTTAATTGAAATGACCATACTGGCAATACAGGGATCCCTGAGAATGGACAGGATGGTGGGGAAGGCTGGTCATGATTGAGGCAGGGGCAAGCGTCTTGAGGCGGATGTTGGGGGTCTACGGCAGCTCTAAGATGGGCGTTCTGCTGCTGTTGGGGTTTTCTTCGGGTTTGCCGCTGCTGCTGATCAACACCACCTTGAATGCTTGGCTGACCCAAGCGGGCTTGACCACCATTGCCATCGGCTTGTTTAACCTGCTCAATTTGCCCTACTCCTTTAAGTTCTTGTGGTCGCCTGTTCTGGATCGATTTCTGTTGCCGGCACCGGGATCCCTGCGGGGCAGTCGGCGGCGGGGGTGGATGGCCCTGACCCAGGTGCTGTTGCTGCTCAGCATAGGGCTACTGGGTTTTCAGGATCCGACCCAAACCTGGCTGGAAGCCTTGGGATGGGAAGAGCTGTCCCAGACTTGGCCGGGCATCACAGTTTTCACCCGCCCGATCTTTCTGGTGGGGTTGCTGGTGGCTTTTTTGAGCGCCTCTCAGGACATCGCGGTGGA
>NZ_JANSIC010000511.1:0-560 GCF_047461955.1 Synechococcus sp. R55.7 | reverse complement strand
CTGCCACCCGTCTGCACACCTGTTGAGCCAAGTTACTGGACAAGCCGAACCGGGCACGGATTTCGCGGTAGCACAGAGACTGGAGCTTAACGGCGTTGGCGACTTTCTCGGGTGTGTTTTGGTTGACCCAGTTCAAGGCTTGGCCAAAAGCCTCCATCGTCGCGTCCAATTTGGCGGCTTGCGACTGGGATGCCTTGAGCTTACAGGATATGGTCAGGACTTGGCTCATAAGTTCATTGTACTTCATCAAAGCGCATTCCTCCCGGCAGTGACCCTACGGGCACAGTGCGGGGCTCCTGCGATTTCTAGCTGATCCCCGGGTGCTATGCCATCCAGCCAAGGGCGGGGATCCCAAGAAGTCCAGCATGCTTTCGTCCCAT
The DNA here is from genome assembly GCF_047461955.1 of Synechococcus sp. R55.7. NCBI lineage: Bacteria > Bacillati > Cyanobacteriota > Cyanophyceae > Synechococcales > Synechococcaceae > Synechococcus > Synechococcus sp. R55.7. Next base: position 180 of record NZ_JANSIC010000511.1, on the reverse strand, counting down.
GTTGACCGGCCCAACCCCACCTCGGCGGCACCTGAACCCGCAACTGCAGCAGCAGGCAGGGCAGTAGAGACGGGAGACAAAGGCATTCCGAAGCTATGATGAACAGGGATGGCTCTGAGTTTCTACCTACATCTTTAACTGGGTCTGTTTTCAGGCTGTGCTGACTGCTTCTTCTGCCGG
>NZ_JANSIC010000510.1:0-564 GCF_047461955.1 Synechococcus sp. R55.7 | reverse complement strand
GGCCTGGGACTGGGACACCTTGAGTTTGCAAGCTACAGTCAGGACTTGGGTCATGCGCCGATTGTACTTCATCAAGGAAGGCCGCATTCCTTCCGGCACTGACCCTGGATAGTGGTGAGTGGGTAGTGACTAGCCACTAGTCACTAGCCACTAATGTAGAGTGCGGGGCTCCTGCGGGCTCTAGCTGAAGTTCGAGAAGGCCGCGCAGGATCAGGACAAAGGCTCCTAGGGATTTTGTTTCACTTTTTCCATCTTCCCATTCGGCAACAATCTCTTCATCAAGTGGTGAAGTCTTGCCAAAAGTAAGCCAGGATCAGCGTAGGGCTCCACAGGCATCTTTTCCCTCACCCTTAACCTCTCTTCCAATGAAAGAAATGGGGTCACGCCATCCTCGCAATAGGCAGCCATTGTCTTCGGCCCTGCCGACAAGGAGAAAAAGCAGGCGGGGATCCATAAGCCCATAAAGCAAACAGCTGCGGTGTTATCCACAGCTTGAGCAGAGTCCAGATCTGAGCAGCTCATCGTTTCTGGAGGTTGTGTATCGGTGATCAACCCATTCTCATC
>NZ_JANSIC010000509.1:0-565 GCF_047461955.1 Synechococcus sp. R55.7 | reverse complement strand
GGCGAGTCCTGGTTAAGCCGATCACAAACCATCAGCCACCGGTGGGCCTCCGCAAGCGTTAACCCCCCATTGGCATCCAAACGCAGATGGGATCCTGGTGGCAACCGCTCCAGCCATTGCTCCAGCTTCTCCAACTCCTGCTGCATGGGATCCCTCCCCACCTTGAGCTTGTACACCGACCGCGTGAGTGGGACGGAGTCCTTGTAGGAGTCCTTGTAAGATTCCGGCGGCAGGGTCTCCCCCAAAAGTTCACAGAAAGAGAGTAGAGAGAGATCCTTGTTCAACCAATCGGGATCCCGACAGGCCAGCCAAGCGCCTTCCAACCCAAACCGGCAGGCCGGCAGTGCTTCTGGGATCCCCAAAATATGCGCCTCCGACAAAAGAGGGGGCAGCTGCCGACAAAACGCCAGAGCCTGCTCTAAGGTCTCGCTGCCAAACCAAGGGATGGGAGCAATTTCCCCATATCCCTGACAGCCTGTCTCCCGATCTGTAAGTCGGATCAGGATCCCTTCGCGCACGGACCACAGTCCGTGGTGGGTACGCAGGGGCCGCCGAAAGGGACGCC
>NZ_JANSIC010000508.1:0-574 GCF_047461955.1 Synechococcus sp. R55.7 | reverse complement strand
GAGTCCTTTCGCGGTAGCGGGACGGAGTCCTTTCGCGGTAGCGGGACGGAGTCCTATGGCAGGATCGAGAAGTGCTGCGGAGAGGGATCCCGGTGCGCTTGACAACGCGGGCCACCTATAGCATCAAAGCTTTGTTGGATCTGGCGATGCTCGGCTCCGGGCAAATGGCTTCGGTGCGGGCCATTGCTCAGCGACAGGGGATCCCAGCTCCCTACCTGGAAAAGTTGCTGATTGAGTTGCGGCAGGCTGGCTTGGTTTGTTCCCAACGGGGGGCCCAGGGGGGCTACCGGCTGGCACGGGCACCGCGGCGGATCCCGATTAGCGCCATTTTGGCGGCAGTGGGAGAATCCTTGGATCCTCTCATGGACAGTTCTAATCCTTCAGCCGTGCATCCGGCGGAGCGGCTGGACTGGGTGACGGAAGCCCTGTGGCAGCGGATCGCTCGACGGGTGCAGCAGGTGTTGGAGGAAACCACTCTGGAAGATCTGTATTTTGATGCCCGGAGCTGGCAAGCGGCTCAGGATCAGGAGAGTGGATTTGTGGTTTGATCGCGTTAGCGGGACGGAGTCCTTTC
>NZ_JANSIC010000507.1:0-575 GCF_047461955.1 Synechococcus sp. R55.7 | reverse complement strand
GCAATTTGCTCTCGGTGCTGCTGCAAGAAGAGCTGAATGTGTTGAAAGAGTGCGGTGGGCGCGGCCTCTGCGCCACCTGTCATGTGTACGTTAAGGAGGGGATGGAGTCTTTATCCCCGATGAGCAAGCGGGAGCAGCGCACCCTGGAGGTGATCACCACCTGCAAGCCTAACTCTCGCTTGGCCTGCCAAGCGCGGGTGCTGGGGGAAGGGGTGGTGGTGGAATTGCCTGCCGGGATGTACATCCATGCTTTTCAGGATATCGAGGCGTTGATCGGTCGGCGAGCGGAGCAGCCACTTTTGCACCCTGTAACCGGCGCGGTTTTGGTGCAGGAGGGCAAGCTGATCACCCGCTCGGTGCTGGAATCGGTGAGAGGGCTGGATCTGGATATCCAAGAAGCACTGGCTCGGAGCAGCCAGGAGTTTTGAGATTTTGATCCCATCTTTTGAGCCAGTTTGGGCCCCTTTTTGAGGCCACTTGGCCACCCCGTATATAAACAAAGCATTCTCAGGTGAGTATTCCTATGCCCCCTGTGTTTCTTGGGATCGATCTGGGCACTTCTGGGATGCGGGTGG
>NZ_JANSIC010000506.1:0-582 GCF_047461955.1 Synechococcus sp. R55.7 | reverse complement strand
CAAAGTTAACAATCTTCCCGGAGTCGTTGGTGTTGAGGGTGCAGGCGGCAAAAAGGACTGCCGCATCCTCAATCGTGACCGAGGTTTTTACCCCGTCGTAGTAGAAAGCAATGCTCTCAGAGCCCTGCACTGCTGTTTCTGGCGCCTGAGCTGAAATTGTCGGGGGAAGCTGAGTAACAGCCGGAGGATCCGAAGTAAGGGAACAAGCCGCCACTCCTCCTACGAGGGAGGAAGCCAAAATCAAGGGAGCTATCGGGTGACGAAAGCGGGATTTTGAGTTGCGGGAAGCCATGGCAGATCTCCTTCAAAAACTTGCTGGGGTCAACGTCTTTAGCAAGAGCTGCCCAGCTCACCCCACAGCCGGAGGATCCGAAGTAAGGGAACAAGCCGCCACTCCTCCTACGAGGGAGGAAGCCAAAATCAAGGGAGCTATCGGGTGACGAAAGCGGGATTTTGAGTTGCGGGAAGCCATGGCAGATCTCCTTCAAAAACTTGCTGGGGTCAACGTCTTTAGCAAGAGCTGCCCAGCTCACCCCAGGGAAACTCAAAGGCAAACCTTGAGTCTAGTCTCAAGTATACCCA
>NZ_JANSIC010000505.1:0-585 GCF_047461955.1 Synechococcus sp. R55.7 | reverse complement strand
CTAGAATCTCGTCTTCTTGCCCTTTGCAAACTTCCAGAGGGGGACTTGTTTAGAAGTCGGGAAGAGTTTATAGCCGAAGCCTATCTCATTCAAGGCAGGCGTGTCGCCTATCGAGATGAGAAAATGTCAAAAAATGATGAGCGGAGCGCGAGGCCATGAAGATATTTACGATAGGGTTTACGAAGAAAAGTGCAGAACAGTTCTTTAATCGTTTAAAACAGCCTGGTCTAGTTCGAGTTGTTGATGCTCGACTTAACAATACCTCACAACTGGCAGGATTCACGAAAAAGAATGACCTAGAGTTCTTCCTTCACGAGATCTGTAAGCTTGGATATATTCATTTGCCAGAATTGGCACCGACCCAAGAAATTCTTGATGCTTATAAAGCTAGTGGTGACTGGTCTAACTACGAGAGACAGTTTTTGTCGCTGATGGCCGAGCGTCGCATTGAAGATCAAGTGGATAAAAGTATTCTCGATGGAGGATGTCTGCTTTGTAGTGAAGCTACACCTGAGCACTGTCATCGTAGGCTGGTTGCTGAATATTTGCGCAGAAAATGGGGTGATGTTGAAATCGTGCATCTAT
>NZ_JANSIC010000504.1:0-585 GCF_047461955.1 Synechococcus sp. R55.7 | reverse complement strand
CCCATCCACAGTGCCCACACTTGAACTGCTTCCCACTGCGATAGGATTGCGTAGGGTCGGGATGGATATGCAAACACCGGTGGCAGGTCTGCGACGTGTAGGCAGGCGGAACCAGTACTACAGGCACTCCGGCGATGGCAGCCTTGTAGACCACAAACATCCTAAGCTGGTAGAACGCCCAACTGTTGGCCCTGCGCCGCTCGGCTTTGTTGCGTGGCTGTTGATTGACCCTTTCCCGAATCCCTGTCAGGTCTTCCAGGGCAATAGCGCTGTTGGTAGCTTTTGCCCTAGAGACAATAGCTTTGGAGATTCGATGATTGACCCACGCCTGAAAGCGCCTCTCCTTGCCAGACAGCCGTTGCAGCAGTTGACGGCATCTGCGCCGCGAACTGCGTGTGCCCTTACTGGCTTTGCGTTGGAGTACCGCCCTCAACCGCGAGTGATGGTCTCGGACTTTGTTCAACTGCTGTCCATTCCAGTTATCTCCTTCCGATGTATGAGCAATATCCGTCCTTCCCAAATCCACGCCTAGCACTCTATCCGTGCGTTGCGGTGGGGATGGCTCCGCTTCCACACAGATTTGAA
>NZ_JANSIC010000503.1:0-585 GCF_047461955.1 Synechococcus sp. R55.7 | reverse complement strand
GGCGGTACTCCAACGCAAAGCCAGTAAGGGCACACGCAGTTCGCGGCGCAGATGCCGTCAACTGTTGCAACGGCTGTCTGGCAAGGAGAGACGCTTTCAGTCGCGTCAGCGTTGCGTAGCAAAAACGTGGGTCAATCATCGCATCTCCAAAGCTATTGTCTCTAGGGCAAAAGCTACCAACAGCGCTATCGCCCTGGAAGACCTGACAGGGATCCGGAAAAGAGTCAATCAACAACCCCGCAGCAAAGCCGAGCGGCGCAGGGCCAACAGTTGGGCGTTCTACCAACTACGTCAGTTTCTGGAATACAAGGCGAGGGTTGCAGGGGTTTCTCTGATTCTTGTGCCGCCTGCCTACACGTCGCAGACCTGTCACCGGTGCTTGCACATTCATCCCGACCCTGCGCAATCCTATCGCAGTGGGAAGCAGTTTAAGTGTGGACACTGTGGATGGGAAGGGGATGCGGATTTGAATGGTGCGAATGTGATTGCGCTTTTGGGGGCTGTCGTAAACCAGCCTAGAGGTCCGGGCTTGTTTTGTTCTCTGGTAGAGCAGAACAGGCTCAGGGCTACTGAAAGCCCGCTCCG
>NZ_JANSIC010000502.1:0-587 GCF_047461955.1 Synechococcus sp. R55.7 | reverse complement strand
ATTAAGCAGTGCCAAGTGCTCAGCTTCCTGGTCTATAAGCCCAGCGGCCTGCGCTAAGGGAGCTCTGGTCAGCGAAAGGGGAGAGCTTCTCCCCTTTTGGTCAAGCCTCCTGGCTTGACTTCTTTGTATGGCCGTTCTCGGTGGCACGGCAATAGAGACCGTGGTTCGGTAATGGTCATGTACAACGTTGCCGTCAACGGGCAACCGGGGTTGGGAACCAGCCTCGTTGGTCTCGGATGTTGCAGCACTCCTTCAGAGACCTGCGGGTCTATGAAGCAACTGGGACAGAGGAAGGGACAAAAACCTCACTGTTAAGGGGATGGGGCACTAGAAACCCCATCTGCCTATACGGTGGGGTAGTTCATGGTGACCCTATTTCTAGGATCCGATGCCCATAAGGGATCCCAGCCCTACCGCCAGAAGAGCGGCCAAAGTTGTTTGAATGCCGTTCACGACTTCGTTGGTCATCCAGGCCAAACGGGGTTGTAACACCACTCCCATCCAGCTTTCCGCCAGGGTGGCCAGGATCCCAGCCAGCCAGCAGATGCCCAACCAAAATGGGCTTTCCCCCACCCACTCCCCGCCAA
>NZ_JANSIC010000501.1:0-591 GCF_047461955.1 Synechococcus sp. R55.7 | reverse complement strand
TACTACCCTATCCCCACCCCCACCACCCCGTCAAGATATCCAACCCAAAGTTTTTTGAAGCCAGAAGGGATCCGGATCCACCGTTAGACTGTTGAAGTGAGCTCAGATTGGGTTAGACGGGTCTATGGGGATTGTGATTGGGGCTGTTGCTCCTGACTTTAGCTTGCCTGCGGTGGGGAAAGGGATCCAAAAGGGAGCCCAGATTTCACTGGCGGCCTACCGGGGCAAGAGCAAGGTGTTGCTGGCCTTTTACCCGGCGGATTTTTCCCCGGTATGCACGAGCGAGATGCGTTGCTTTCGGGAGGATTGGGAAGCTTTCCGGGCCGCGGGCTGCGAGATCTTGGGGATCAGCAGCGATCCCCTCTCCAGGCACCAAGCCTTTGCCGAGCAGCTTAAGCTGGAGTTTCCTTTGCTGAGCGATGTGGACAGAACCGTGAGCCAGCAGTACGGGGTGGACAGCCTGCTGGGGACGCGGCGGGCCTATTTTTTGGTGGATAGCCAAGGGATCCTACGCTACCAGCATGTGGAGTGGCTGCCCTTGTTCAAGCGAGACAACCGGGAGCTGCTGGAGGCCGTGAGGGCGATTAGCTA
>NZ_JANSIC010000500.1:0-592 GCF_047461955.1 Synechococcus sp. R55.7 | reverse complement strand
AAGCGTGGGTCAATCATCGCATCTCCAAAGCTATTGTCTCTAGGGCAAAAGCCACAAACAGCGCTATTGCTCTGGAAGACTTGACAGGGATACGGGAGCGTATCAACCAACAACCCCGCAGCAAAGCCGAGCGACGCAGGGCCAACAGTTGGGCGTTCTACCAGCTGAGGCAGTTTCTGGAATACAAGGCTCTGCGTGCAGGGGTTGCTTTGATTCTGGTGCCGCCTGCCTACACGTCGCAGACCTGCCACCGGTGTTTGCACATTCATCCCGACCCTGCGCAATCCTATCGCAGTGGTAAGTCGTTCAAGTGTGGGCACTGTGGATGGGAAGGGGATGCGGACTGGAATGGGGCCAACATGATTGCCAAACTTGGGGCTGCCGTAAACCAGCCTAGAGGCCCGTGGTTGGCTTGCCAACTGCAGGGCTACCGAAAGCCCGCCCCGTACTGCGAAGCAGTCAGGGCCGGGTAGTTTACTTTGGGGTAGCGAGCGCAGCAGAACTCGGATCCGCACTGGTGGCGGTACTGGCTGAAGCGGAACTCACAAAGGGCTTCCTTGAGTCCAGATTGAGAGTCCCCTTGGGTCCAGAG
>NZ_JANSIC010000499.1:0-597 GCF_047461955.1 Synechococcus sp. R55.7 | reverse complement strand
GCTCTCCAGGTTGGCTTGGGCTGCGGCAATCCCCGCCGTTTGGCCGGCCACCGCCGCCTGTTGCTGCCGGCTGTCGATCTCAAAGAGAGGGGCTCCGGCAGCCACCTGGGATCCCAGCTGCACGAACACCTGGGTCACCTGTCCACTGACCTGAGGGCGGATACTGGCCACCTGCTGGGATCCGAGGCTGGCCATGAACTCTGAAGTCTCTTCGATTTGCTGTTCCTCTACCCTGCCGACGGCCACTGGTGTGGGTTGGCCTTCTCCGCCCCCTTCACCCCCCATGCTGCGAGGTGGCCCGCCGGGCCGGCAAGCAGCTACCAAGAGAGAAAGGCACAACAGCGGCAGAGCTGTTCGCAGTTGCATCGTGAACCTGCCTCCCTAACGGCTATCCCAACAGAGGGATCCCACCTCTGCATTGACTCAATCAACCAGGGTACTGAGACTGTGCCCTGCTGCGCCTGTGCAAAAGCGCTGGCCATCCTTCCCAATCCAGAGCTAGGGTGGATGCGTGACATCCTCCCGGCGCTCGTCCTGTGGATAGAGCGCGGGCCACCCTTCCCGTCAGCAGGACGGAGTCCTTACCTCGCGGTCGGG
>NZ_JANSIC010000498.1:0-598 GCF_047461955.1 Synechococcus sp. R55.7 | reverse complement strand
AAAGTTGTATTGAAAGTTGAACTTGAACCAGATTCCAGTCGAGTATCAGGCCGGCTCCGCTAGATTGATTGTCGGGTTGCGGTCGAAGAAGCCCCAAGGTACCAGCCTAAAGCCCGTTCTGTGTACAGGCATGACGGGCCAATCCTCATCCCATGAAAAAACCCCTGCCCAACGGCATGGGGAGAATGTATGATGGGGAGCCCGCGTTTCTACAGAACTCCCTCGAAGTCAAGCAGCCCTGAATAGGCAGCAACAGTTCTCATCCCGCCTCAAACCAGAGTTGTTCGGGATCCACATAATAGCAGCGGGCATTGTCCGCACAGATCAGCGCCCAGCCGTTTTGGTCGGCCTCGACCAAAGTATACTCACACTGGGGAATGAAATAGCCTTGGTGGTTTCGGGTATCGCTCTTAACCCAAACGGTCTGACGGTTCATCTTAAAGTTCCTCCCATCTGCAGTCAAAGGGGTCAAAAAAGTGAGGTTGGAAAACGGGACTCGATTCAGTGGCTATGGAAGCGGCGGCAGTGCAACACCACTGCAATTGAAGTGCAGCCACCGCCGAGCTAAGCATCTCGCGCCAGCCCGGAGTTCAATCTC
>NZ_JANSIC010000497.1:0-602 GCF_047461955.1 Synechococcus sp. R55.7 | reverse complement strand
GACTCGCACCTCTTCCGCACCCGTGCAGAGCTGGAAAAGCAAGGTTACCGGCTGGTGGGGAATGTGTTTGTGCCCTCACCCCCTAGCCCCCTCTCCCACGCTGCGGGAGAGGGGGGAAGGATCGCAGCCCCCGACCTCTCTTCTCGCGCTGCGGGAGAAGGAGGGTACGAATTACCCAAGGCCAGCCGGGAACTGATTGCCAGGGCGCGGCAGTTGCGTCGCGAGGCGACGACCGCCGAAAGCCTGCTCTGGGAATTGTTGCGTGACCGTCGGCTGCTAGGCCGAAAATTCCGACGTCAACATCCGATTGGACAATTCATCGCCGACTTCTTCTGTGACGATGCCCGCCTGATCATTGAGATAGATGGCGCCGTGCACCGCGAACCCACTCAGCAGGAACGCGACCGTTTGCGGGAGGAAATCCTGCGCGAACATGGCTTTGCCATTCTGCGCTTTACCAATGACCAGATACTCGACCGCACAGAACAAGTCCTCCAAGAAATTGCTGCCTATGTCACTGCCCATTCCTACGAGCATCCTTCTCCCCTCTCCCAAAGCCTTGGGAGAGGGGCCGGGGGTGAGGGCTACCTCCCCCTCTACGA
>NZ_JANSIC010000496.1:0-612 GCF_047461955.1 Synechococcus sp. R55.7 | reverse complement strand
CTCGTCTGCGTCAACCGAACCGCGGCTTTTGGGCCTGAAAGACCTCTTGGGCTTTGGGATCCCCTCGCTGAGGGCGGCGTTGAACTCCACTTCGGTCATGGTGCTAGAGCCGAGATAGTAGCCCCAACGATACACCAGATCCCCAAAGATGCCGTAGTGTCTCAGGGTTTGCAGATCTTTCATCAGGAGCGCACCGTCACGAACGGATCCCACACCAGAAACCCTGCTCTGCTTTTTCGCCATTCGCATCTTCCCTTACAGCATTTTTGGGCCTGACTTTTAACTTGAAGAAGACCCCGTTTTGTTCCCACCTCAGCTTCAATTTTAGGCTTCTGGGAGTGGCCTCATGGGTAGAACACTCTATGTGTCCCAACAGGATTGCTACCTCAGCCTCGACCAGGAACGCCTGGTTGTCAAACGGGCTGGAGCTGTTCTTCAACAGGCTCAATTGCCCCACTTGGATCAGATTTTGATCTTTGGCCATGCCCAAGTCACAACCCAACTGATCCAGAGTTGCCTAGAGCGCAACATCCCCATCGCCTATCTTTCCCACATGGGGTACTGTGCTGGGCCGTCATCAACCGGCAGGTGCAGACCTACAAGCAGTTTGTA
>NZ_JANSIC010000495.1:0-615 GCF_047461955.1 Synechococcus sp. R55.7 | reverse complement strand
CAGGGCCTGATCCCGGCCATCGTGCAGGACTACCTGGACGGAACAGTGCTGATGATGGCCTGGATGAACCGGGAATCGCTGCAAAAAACCCTGGAAACAGGCCGCACCTGGTTTTGGAGCCGCTCGCGGCAGGCGTTGTGGCCCAAGGGGGAAACTTCTGGCCATGTGCAGTGGGTCAAACAAATCCGCTACGACTGCGACGGCGACGCCCTGGTCATCCTGGTGGAGCAGGTGGGGGATGCAGCGTGCCACACAGGAGCGCGGAGCTGTTTCTTTCGCCCTTTGCAAAGGGATCCCATCCCGGCAGCCGATACCCTGTCGCAGGTGTTTGCCGTGGTCAAGGCCCGCCAGGCGGATCCCCGTCCCGATTCCTACACCAGCAGCTTGCTAGCCAAGGGGGAAAATGCCATTTTGAAGAAACTTGGCGAGGAGACGGCTGAGGTGGTGATGGCGGCTAAGGATCAAGACCGCGTGGCTTTGGCCCGTGAGATGGCCGACCTCTGGTACCACTGCCTCGTGGCCCTTGCTCACTATCAGGTAGATGTTAGGGATGTCTATCGCCAGCTCCAAGCCCGCCGTTCCGCCAAGTGAAAGGGCCATGTCCCCCGAAGGCGG
>NZ_JANSIC010000494.1:0-618 GCF_047461955.1 Synechococcus sp. R55.7 | reverse complement strand
GGTAATGAGCAAGACTTGAGAATCAGTACAGACAGGCAACAGCACAATAAAACAACAAGACGAACAGTATTTCGACCGAACATCCATTTATCCTCACTAATCTAGCGAATTGGGTCAGTACATGTCCATTCTTCTGCGCCAACGACTTGTCCAGAGAACTTGGCATCAACTGTTAAATCTGCAATGACTCTTTCTTGAGTGTTAAGCATTTGAAATTGCACTTCCCTTACTGCCTCAGCAACCTCATCAATGAGATCAAATTGATCAACTCCGCCGAATGCCAATCTTGCACATCGAATTGCTCGGAAACGATCAAGCACTCTTGCACGCACTTGGTCGCGACTATCTCTATTTACATTCACGATGTTTGCCTGTAAAGCTTTGGCGTATCGCAGCATGGCCTTCCGCTTCAGCTCATCATTGGGATACCGGCGGTAAATCCAGCGCTGCACATCATCACGCACGCCATCTCCATCGGCATCAATCCCCTCCAAAGTTTGCTTGCCCGCCTCCCCTGGATCCGGTGGCAAATTCGGAAACAATCTATCCAGTTCATCGACCGGGATCATATCTGGAGAGGGATCCTCACCCGGCACAAATCCAGTAGTGGGATCAGGA
>NZ_JANSIC010000493.1:0-624 GCF_047461955.1 Synechococcus sp. R55.7 | reverse complement strand
ACGTGTAGGCAGGCGGTACCAGAATCAAGGCAACCCCTGCACGCAGAGCCTTGTATTCCAGAAACTGGCGTAGCTGGTAGAACGCCCAACTGTTGGCCCTGCGCCGCTCGGCTTTGCTGCGGGGTTGTTGATTGACCCTTTCCCGGATCCCTGTCAGGTCTTCCAGAGCGATAGCGCTGTTGGTAGCTTTTGCCCTGGAGACAATAACTTTGGAGATGCGATGATTGACCCACGTTTTTGCTACGCAACGCTGACGCGACTGAAAGCGTCTCTCCTTGCCAGACAGCCGTTGCAACAGTTGACGGCATCTGCGCCGCGAACTGCGTGTGCCCTTACTGGCTTTGCGTTGGAGTACCGCCCTCAACCGGGAGTAGTGGTCGCGGACTCTGTTCAACTGCTGTCCATTCCAGTTGTCCCCCTCTGACGTATGGGCAATATCTGTCCTCCCCAAGTCCACCCCGATCACCTTGTCGGCATCTTGCTGCTTGGGTGGCTTTCCCTCTACGCAAATCTGGATGTAGTAGGAGCCGTCCTTCCGCTGGACTAGGGTGGCCGATTTGGGGTTAGAACCAGCCAGCATCCCACGCTGGTAGTTACCAATGGCCAGTCCAAAGCGCTCTCGCC
>NZ_JANSIC010000492.1:0-626 GCF_047461955.1 Synechococcus sp. R55.7 | reverse complement strand
TCCACCCCCAACTGGCGCAGCAGTTGCTGCAGGATGGCCTGGTTGGCAAAGTTGCCACTCTTGGAGAAGAGAGCCAACGCCTGGCGAAAGTCGGCCATGGCGGCTTCTCGATCCCCCAGTTGCAGGTGGGCCACGCCGCGGCTGAAGTAGGCTTCTGGAATTCGCGGATCCAACTGAATGGCCCGCTCCGCATCGGCCAGAGCTTCTTCCGGCTGGCGCAACTGGTTGTAGACGTAGCTGCGGTTCACATAGGCCGGCGCATAGCTGGGATCCAACTGCACCGCCCGATCCAGATCCGCCAGGGCAGCTACGGGATCCCCCCGCAGCAACTTGAGGGATCCCTGCCAGTTGAACTCGGAAGCGGTGTTTGGGGCCGAGGTCTTCTCAGGAGGAGGTGGGAAGGCAGGCAAAGAGATGGCAGGGGCAGGAGCGAGGAATGCTGCCAAGAAACCTATCAGAGCTATCCTTCCCCATCGACACTTGATTGTGCTCCGCACCGCTAATGACGTCCTCTTCGGATCCCGAACTAGTTCAATATAGACCGTCGGCGAGAGGGGCAACCCCCTGCACTTAACTTGCAAGGGGTGCGGGGAGCTACAAGTTCCGCGCTCTGGCGGGAAAGTCAG
>NZ_JANSIC010000491.1:0-630 GCF_047461955.1 Synechococcus sp. R55.7 | reverse complement strand
TGGGCCGAGACAAAGGCAGCCGGATCTACCTGGACGGGCCCAGGCAAGGTCGGAGACTCATTAACTTCTCCGCAGCCGCCTAGCAGCAAGACTCCACACAAAACCGCTAATGAGCGACCTTTGAAGTTCATAAGGCACTTCCTCACACACCCTAATCTGGGGAAATCCACACACAAAATGGAGGGAAAGGCACCCAACCCCAACGCTACAGGTAAGCTGGCCGCCCCTGCTCGAGGCTATGATACCCCATATCTAGGGGATGGGCCATTTCCAGAACAATTTCTTGCATTTGCTCTGCCGCTCGCTTGACAACGCCCTGGAATGCAGTAGAACTAACAGCAGGCATCCCCCTTGAAATTGTGCAGATGCATAAGACTTGAGCAAGCTCGGTGGATCCCCGCTGGACGCTGCCTAAGACGTTTGCTGTGGTGTGAGTGAGTGGAGATTTTTCGATGAGACGACGTTTTGGCTCAGCCCTTGGCCGTGGCGGCCTCTCTCTTTGGGCAACCTGTGCTTCGGTTGCGCTGATTACCGGCTGCAGTAGCGAGACCACCAGCGGGGTGCCGCCTCTACTGGCTTCTAGCGGTGCCACGCCTCCTCCTGTGGCCGTTGCCCCCACGATTGCCCCCA
>NZ_JANSIC010000490.1:0-630 GCF_047461955.1 Synechococcus sp. R55.7 | reverse complement strand
GTTGCAACAGTTCTCTGCATCTGCGCCGCGAACTGCGTGTGCCCTTACTGGCTTTGCGTTGAAGTACCGCCCTCAACCGCGAGTGATGGTCTCGGACTTTGTTCAACTGCTGTCCATTCCAGTTATCTCCTTCCGATGTATGAGCAATATCCGTCCTGCCCAAATCCACGCCCAGCACTCTATCCGTGCCTTGAGGTGGGGATGGCTCCGCTTCCACACAGATCTGAATAGAGTAGGAGCCGTCTTTACGCTTGACCAGAGTGGCAGATTTGGGATTGGAGCCCGCCAACTGTTCTCTCTGGTAGCGGCCAATCGCCAGCTCAAAGCGCTCTCGACCCCCAACCGTGGTCAGCGACACCGTCCAGTCTTTCTCGCGAAACGAAAAGATACGGGCATCGTAGGTCGCAAAGCCTCTCTTGAACGCTTTGACCGGGCGGTTTTTCTGTCGGGCAACCTTACGGGCGCCGGCCAGCCGTCTGCAGACCTGCTGAGCCAAGTTACTGGACAAGCCGAACCGGGCACGGATTTCGCGGTAGCACAGAGACTGAAGCTTAACGGCGTTGGCGACTTTCTCGGGTGTGTTTTGGTTGACCCAGTTCAAGGCTTGGCCGAAAGCAGCCAAGGTCGCGT
>NZ_JANSIC010000489.1:0-633 GCF_047461955.1 Synechococcus sp. R55.7 | reverse complement strand
GCCCGTCGCCAGTCCACTCCGGCGAAAAAAGCGCAAAGTTCGGTGCCTGCCCTGAGGTCCCGTCTAGTCTTGGGCCTGGTGCTGGTTGGGCTAGTGCTCCTGGCGGGTTGGGGGATAGAGAAGTTACCGGGATCCCAGCAGGCGGCGGATCCCCAAGTTCTGGAAGAAACCGGTCAGCCCTCTCTGCCGCAGCCAACTGTGCAGAATGGGCGAGCTTCTCTGTTGGGGCACTATGCCTATTCCGAAGCCCCTGCAGATAGCTTGCGGGTGGTGGGCCACTACCACGGTCGTGAGGTGCGCCTGCGCCAGGCGGCTGCCGAAAGTTACCTTCGCATGAGCGAAGCAGCTCAAGCTGCCGGGATCCGCCTTGTCCCCATTTCCGGGTTTCGCTCCATTGCGGATCAGGAATTCTTGTTTTTTCAATTGGCTCAATCCCGAGCCTTGCGACCCGAGGAACGAGCTGCTGTCAGTGCTCCCCCTGGCTACAGCGAGCACCACACTGGCTATGCCATCGACCTTGGGGATGCCGGGTTTCCGCAGTGGGATACTCAAGAAGCCTTTGAGACCACCCCGGCCTTCCAGTGGCTGCAGAGCAACGCGGCCCGCTTTGGCTTTGAGCTGTCTTTCCCCAGA
>NZ_JANSIC010000488.1:0-633 GCF_047461955.1 Synechococcus sp. R55.7 | reverse complement strand
GGGCTAGCAGTCTCAAAACCAAATCAAGGTTGGGATCCCTTCCCAACTATCCTCGATCTGATCCTGGATGTTAGGTATTGATTATACTCAACTTGGGCAAAATGCCAAGGCAAAGGACAGGCAGATCCCTGCGTGGCGAAATACTTTTGCGCCACAGGGGAAGGCTTTGCCTGATGGGCACTCCCTTGTTCAGCTCTGTGTAAATAATCTGTGCAGAAATCTGTGCAGATAAGAGGTAAAGCTGCTAGCAAACACAAGTGAGGACTGCTAGCATCCAATGGGATCTTTTGCTAATTGGCTTTAGCTACACAACTACAGCCCACTAAGGGACCACGGGATACGGTTGTATGGTCATTCTAGGCTAATTGAGACACTCCCCAAGTGTTCCGCGCCGCTGCCGCGACCACCCCCAGCCCCTCTCCCAGAGGGAGTCATCCCTCACCCCCAACCCCTCTCCCAAAGGGAGAGGGGAGTTAGGAAGCAATACAACAGAAATCTTTCAGTTCCGTTTAAAATGACTATAAACCTGCTTGTTTTAAACCTCGTTGGGTCAAGCCTCGGAAACACGATTTTTGTATCCCCCAGTTTGTGAACAGGCTGTATTGTCACCTGCCTTTTCTGCAGACATTGAAG
>NZ_JANSIC010000487.1:0-635 GCF_047461955.1 Synechococcus sp. R55.7 | reverse complement strand
TGCAATTGGGCTGCCTCGTGCTCTGCTAGGGTTTTGCTGAAAACGTGGGTGCCATCGTAGCGGGCCACAAAGTAGAGATAGTCGGTTCGCTCAGGCTCCAAAACGGCTTTTAAGCTGGCCAAGCCCGGGCTGGCGATGGGGCCGGGGGGCAAACCCGGGTTGAGGTAGGTGTTGTAGGGAGAGGGGGTACGCACCTCCGCAAGGGTGAGGCGGCGATCTGGGGTTTGCCGGATATTCAAGGCATACTCCAGCGTCGGATCGGCTCCCAGGGGGATCCCTTTCTTAAGCCGGTTCAGAAAGACACCTGCAATCAAAGCGCGTTCTTCCGGCACCACGGCCTCCCGCTCCACAATGCTGGCCAGGGTAACCCACTCGTGCAGAGACAGGGAAGTGGTGTGCTGGCGAAACAGGGGCAGGGCCACCGCGACAAATCGCTGCAGCATGGCGTCGACCACCATCTGGGCCTTTTCCCGATCCGGCAGGGATCCCTCCACCTGTTCGATGGGGAAAAGATAGGTGTCTGGGAACAGGTAGCCTTCTAGTGAGCTCAAGTTGGGGGGCAGCCAGTCGAGGGGGGGAATCACCCGGGTCACGGCAATGAAGGCATCGGCTGCCAGCCAGTTGCGCTGGGCCAG
>NZ_JANSIC010000486.1:0-637 GCF_047461955.1 Synechococcus sp. R55.7 | reverse complement strand
TTGCTTCAACAAATCTCAAAAGCCGCTGGCAGGTAGTCAACCAAAGCGTAGCTTACCCCTTCCCCAGAGGCCCGACGTTCTATCAGCGCAACATCAAAACGGCAGGACAACTCGGAGAGGTGGGGATGCTGGCTCAAGAAGGCCTGGGCAGCCCGGATCAAGCGTCGCTGCTTGGGGATCCCAACCGCCAAAAGCCCGCCTCGATCCCAGCTACCGGGGCTACGGGTTTTCACCTCTACGAAAATCAGCACATCAGCTTTGTGGGCAACCAGATCCAGCTCGCCCCAAGGGCAGCGCCACCGCTGGGCCAGGATCTGCCAGCCCTGCTGACAGAGATATTGCCGCACCCAGCCCTCGCCGACGTTGCCTGTATTCTGGAGGGAAGCCCTTCTGGGCAAGGGATCCATAAAAAAATCACCAGCGCCCGGCTCTAATGAGCAGAGCCATTGCCGTGATACTTGTCGGTGTCGTAAAAGCCGTTGCGGGTGCCGAAGTAGAAACTTGCCAGAGAGAGGACAAGAGCAACCCCCACCAAGACTAACTTTGCATCCACGTGGTTTTCCCCTGATTTTCTCCTCAACCGTGATCATAATAGCCTGCCGCTCCTTCACAATCCTCTGGTAAGCGATGCGCGGCA
>NZ_JANSIC010000485.1:0-641 GCF_047461955.1 Synechococcus sp. R55.7 | reverse complement strand
AACAGCAGGGATCCCAGCTTTGTTTTTTCGTATGACACAGTTTACCAGCAAGCGATCCCAGAAATACGGCGACGGGATCCCCTCTCCAAGCGCCGGTTAACCCTTCAACCAGCATGCAGACGGGACAGGCCAAGACCCAACAGGGAAGGCAGCTTCCTACAGCCCAACGATCTGGGTGTTTTCAAAAGTAGCCAGGATTTCATCCAGATCCTTGTTTTGCACCGAGTAGGTAGCGGTGGCATCGTTGCCAAACTGAATTTCGTCCCCGTCCTCCAGATCCCGAAATTCCACCCGTTGCCCGCCCACGTAAAGGCCGTTGGTGCTGGGGGTGCCCTGAATGTCTCCGTCGATGATTTGGTAAGTGAACCCATCGGGAGAAGAGGGGGATTCTGTTTTGACCAAAATGGCGTGGTAGCGAGAGGCGTACTGGGAGTCGATGCGAATGCTGTTGCGTGGATCCCGGCCTAAGGAGTAGAGCTCAGCCGTCAACCAGTAGGCTTTTGGCCCATGACGATCCTTGACGATGAGCACGTGATTGAGGGCTGGTCGGCGAGGGGGCGTGGTCATGAAAGGCACCCGCTTGCACAACACTGAGGGCAAGATAGCCAAAACATAACATAGGATCCCCCAGGTGGATCCCT
>NZ_JANSIC010000484.1:0-641 GCF_047461955.1 Synechococcus sp. R55.7 | reverse complement strand
GCGGCACAAGAATCAGAGAAACCCCTGCAACCCTCGCCTTGTATTCCAGAAACTGCCTCAGTTGGTAGAACGCCCAACTGTTGGCCCTGCGCCTTTCGGTTTTGCTGCGTGGCTGTTGATTGACCCTTTCCCGGATCCCTGTCAGGTCTTCCAGGGCGATAGCGCTGTTGGTAGCTTTTGCCCTGGAGACAATAGCTTTGGAGATTCGATGATTGACCCACGCCTGAAAGCGTCTTTCCTTGCCAGACAGCCGTTGCAGCAGTTCTCTGCATCTGCGCCGCGAACTGCGGGTGCCCTTACTGGCTTTGCGTTGAAGTACCGCCCTCAGCTTGGAGTAGTGGTCGCGGACTCTGTTCAACTGCTGTCCATTCCAGTTGTCCCCCTCTGACGTATGGGCAATATCTGTCCTTCCCAAGTCCACCCCGATCACCTTGTCGGTATCTTGTTGCTTGGGCGGGTTTTTCTCTACGCAAATCTGGATGTAGTAGGAGCCGTCCTTCCGCTGGACTAGGGTGGCCGATTTGGGGTTAGAACCAGCCAGCATCCCACGCTGGTAGTTGCCAATGGCTAGTTCAAAGCGCTCTCGCCCTTCAACCGTGGTCAGCGACACCGTCCAGTCTTTCTCGCGGAATGAAAAGATA
>NZ_JANSIC010000483.1:0-642 GCF_047461955.1 Synechococcus sp. R55.7 | reverse complement strand
GAAGGAGTCAGATCATGGCTATCCGAACCCTCAGCAGCGTGATTGAACAGCACATCGCCGGCCTTCCGGGCTTGATTGCTGTTTTGATAGGGCGGGCCACTGATGGTGCTACAGTAGCCAAAGTAACCTACGTCAGCGATTCCCAAGAGGAGCAAGCCCTAGAACGTTTGGGCACCTACGCCGGCGACCTAGTCCAGGCCAACAGTCGTCTATGCCAGCTTGTCAGCTCTGACCAAGAGGCGGACTACCTCTTGGCAGGTACTCCGGCGCTGCGGGTTGTCATCAAAGCGTTTCCCAAAAGCCCCTACTTTGTCTTGTTTCTGACCCGTTCCATCACCGACCTCAGAGCCATTTCAGAGCGCATCAAAGCCATTCTGATTGACGGAAAGCCGCTACTGCCCCCTGTGCAGGACAGCACCATGTCTTTGGCTCAGGCTCTGATGGACTATGCCAAGCGCTACGCTCCGGATCCCAACTTTGTGGCCCTGCGCCTGTCTTTGAAAACAGGTCTAGACCGCAACCGCCTTGAAAAAGGCACCCTGACCCGGCAGGAGTTGCGCATTCTCTACAAGGCAGTGGCCGATCTTTTGGGCCGAGAGCGGCTGCCTATTGCCATGCCGGTTTGAGTAGTCGAGAATGGCT
>NZ_JANSIC010000482.1:0-643 GCF_047461955.1 Synechococcus sp. R55.7 | reverse complement strand
CGAATCCCACTCTCTCCGTAATCCGATAACGTCCACTGAAGTCCAGAAAGCTCTTACCCAGCAAGGCTTCTGGGCTTTTTAGTGTCCACGATAGACCGGGGAAACCCACTGTAATCCAGGCTAAAGTGGGACACAATAGGGGATATAACAGACGGGGTGGGACATGGCCCTGTCAGAGATGGCCATTCGGAATGCCAAACTCAAGGACAAGCCGTACCAGTTGCCGAATAGAGAAGCAAGGCCATCCTGCCTGCCGAAGTTTTTGCCGAACCAGCTGACTATAGACTAACGGCCAACCGTAGGACGATGCCGACAAGAGCTACGGTGGCAGCTCCAATCAAGGCAAAAGCCAGGTTAACCACTTGGGCGCTAGCCTTTTGATAGGTGTCAATTCGTTCTAGGATCACCCGGTTTTCTATCCCCTGCTCGGCCCAACGTCTCTCCTGCTCAGCCCAACGTCTTTCCTGCTCGGCCCAGCGCTTTGCTTGATCGGCTGCCAGGGCTTCTAGCCGCTCGTTGGTTCTGGAGACATCCTGCCGGAGTCCTTCCACATCCTGTCGGATCTCTTCCACATCTTGCCGGATCTCTTCAATAACACTCAACACATCCCTGAGGGTGGGTTCACCGGCGGGCATCATAGAGC
>NZ_JANSIC010000481.1:0-645 GCF_047461955.1 Synechococcus sp. R55.7 | reverse complement strand
CAGCTTTGCAGGAGAAACTTATGCAGGCTTTTGTTGCAGGGGCTACGGGAGAAACCGGGCGCCGCATTGTCAAAGAGTTGGTGGGCCGCGGCATCCGAGTGCGGGCGCTGGTGCGCAGCCGCGAGCTGGCCGCACGGGTTCTGCCCCCCGAAGCGGAAGTGGTGGTGGGGGATGTGCTGGATCCGGCCACGCTGGAGACAGGCATGGAAGGATGCACGGTGGTGCTCTGTGCCACTGGGGCCAGGCCCAGTTGGGATCCCTTTCAGCCCTACCGAGTGGATTATGAAGGCACCAAGAACCTGGTCGATGTGGCCAAAGCCAAAGGGATCCAACACTTTGTTTTAATCTCTTCGCTGTGTGTTTCCCAGCTGTTCCATCCCCTCAACTTGTTTTGGCTGATCCTGGTGTGGAAAAAACGCGCAGAAGAATACCTGCAAAAAAGCGGCCTCACCTACACCATCGTTCGACCGGGGGGCCTAAAAAACCAAGACAACGACGATGGCATTGTCCTATCCAAGGCGGATACCCTCTTTGACGGCAGCATCCCCCGCACGAAAGTAGCCCAAGTAGCCGTCGAAAGTTTATTCCAGCCCGCTGCCCAAAATCGCATCCTTGAGATCATCGCCAAGCCGGGTGTGCCCAACC
>NZ_JANSIC010000480.1:0-649 GCF_047461955.1 Synechococcus sp. R55.7 | reverse complement strand
ATCGGCCTCGATATCCTGTTCGCATCCTGTCACAGGGGATGGCCCCTGTCGATACGCCTAAACCTCTGATTGGCTCCCCAATAGAGTCAATTCCAACGTCAAAACCGGGCAAAGTCAACTGCCATCTGCCGTGCCGGATCCCACGTCCATCCTGGCAAAGGCCAGAAGATGACTGTAGGTGAGGATGTAAGGGATCCCTTTGATCAACTAACTTGTGTCGTGACCGCCGATCGCCGATCGATTTATGTCAGTTTATTGATATCAATTCACAAAAATAGCCCCTGTCTCTTGCAGATCGAGGCAATGATCGCCGGAGACATCGTTGACCAGCCGCACCTCTACGGTGATCACATTCAAGGGATCCACGCTCACCTGGTAGCCCACAGGAGCCAACATCGGCGTGTTGATGGCCATGCAATTGGGGATCAACAGGTTGCTCAGGCGCAACGTTTCGCCTGCAGGCAGTTCCGAGACTTTCTGGCGGGGATCGGTAAAGCCGTATTCCAAAGGCAGACCGGTGCGATTGCGGATCACCAGCTCTGCCGGCAGGTCGGGGTTGAAGCGGGCCACTGGGCGATCAAAAACCAATTGATCGACACCCACCGGTAAGCGCGGCAACGGCACTGTCTGAAAGGTAGGCTGAGCGGCA
>NZ_JANSIC010000479.1:0-652 GCF_047461955.1 Synechococcus sp. R55.7 | reverse complement strand
CTCTGCAGGAGGGTTAGCGCAGGTTGAGTTGGGGCTGCAAATTAAAGGAGTGCCCCGGCACCACCACGTAGACGTCGGGGATGTTGGTGGGCTCCAGGCTTTGCAGGGCTAACCCTTCGATGTTGGAGCGCAGGGCGTTGTTGATGGTGGCTTCCAGTTGGGACAAAACCTGCGCCTCGTTGCCCTGAGCGGCCAAGCCAGGAAACTGGCTGTACACGGCGCGCGCCAAGCTGCTGGCCAAGGGGAGCTGGATCAGGGTGAGGTTGGATCCCCCCAGCTGGGGGCCCAAGGTGTTGGCCCGGCCGCGGATGCCCAAAGCTTGGAGGGCATTGGCCGTTTGGCTGACGGGGATGGTGCAAGTATCCATCTTGTAAACGGGCACTGAGGCCATGGTCAGAGCAGAAACGCTGGTCAGTTGCACCACAGTAAAGGAGGCAGTGCCGTTATAGGCAAAGCAAAAATCGCGAAAGGCTGCGGGCACATTGGCAGCGCGGATGGGGCGCTCATCGTCAAAGCCGCCCGACTCGGCGAAGATGTTGCGGATAGCGAATCCCCCGAAGAAGGCCAGCAGGGCCACCACCAGCAGGATCGTCAGATCGGAGGAGGAGACCCCCCCGCTGGAGCTGCCGCCTCGCCCACCACCGCCATATCC
>NZ_JANSIC010000478.1:0-653 GCF_047461955.1 Synechococcus sp. R55.7 | reverse complement strand
ATCACTTGCCCTGGAAAGCTGATGCGGGGGCGGCATACCTATGCCATTCTCAAAAGAATGGAGCTGGACAGCTTAATTGCCTCGGATCTGAAAAGCTATGAGGATTTGGCCGTAAAACTGGGATCCGATTCTGAGTTTCGCTACCACATGGCTGAGGAGGTTCGGCAGCGATGCCACCTACTCTTCGAAGATCGAGAATGTGTGGCAGCCCTGGCCCATTTCTTCCTCACCAGGAAGCCCGACGCCAGTAGTGGTTAGCCCACTGCGAAAAAGGGTTTTGCTCTGGATCCCTTCCTGAGGACAAAATTGGCTCAACGGCCCCACTACGCCCTTGAAGCTCCCTTCTCGAGGTCAACAGCGGAACAGCTCCCCCAGGCCGGTGCAAGCCTAAACGTGGGAAAATCCTGTCAGTGATCTGCATTTTGCTGAGAATTGCTCAGAGCATCGTAATCTAGAGGAACATTGACATCCGGTGTCCGGAGGAGTGCTTATGCCAGGGCCAGCATCGAATGCTTCTAGAGCTCCGCAGGGATCCCTGCAGAGGCTGTTCTTGGGCCTTTTGGCCTCGGCTGCGGTTTTGGCAGGTTGTGGAGGAGGTGGAGGGAGTACAATACCGCCTCTGGTGAACGTCTGCGAACAAGCCTTCAGCCCAG
>NZ_JANSIC010000477.1:0-654 GCF_047461955.1 Synechococcus sp. R55.7 | reverse complement strand
AGCCGGGCCAAGCTTGCGTTAAAACCCTCTGCCGCCCAGCAGCGGACAATTGCCCTGGATTATATCAATCCCCATCCACCCAGATCCGAGCGTGGCCGCGAACCGGATTGCGGACTTGGGCAGTCTGGAGTGCAAAAAGCAGCCTCCCCCGCTCAAGGTAGGCGCAGGGATCCCCTACAGCGCTGGCCGCAAGACCTCGGCTCGACTTCCTCGGCAGCTAGGTTGACTTGGGAGTTGAGGATGACGACGGTGATGGGAGCAGGAGTGGGAGGCAAAGAGCGGCTGCTCCTCCAGCCCCAACTGTCGGCGTACTGTTGTGGGGGAACGTTGGGCAGGATCAGGACGGTGTTTTGCAGGACGTTGCTTTGCAGGGTGGTGGCGTTGCCGTTCAGGATCGCCATCTGCTGGGTGTGGGAAGTCTGAGCCAGGACGGCTGGAGCAAACCCGAAGCCGAGCAGAGCTGCCACTCCGGGGAGGAGGAGTTGGGTGGACAACATCGAGGATTCTCCACAAGACGCCAGGATGCCGACACTTTAGCCTGCTTTGCCCTCCGCTGAGTTGCCGCAAAAAAGCAAAAAAAGCTACGTGATGGGGAGGGATCCCTGCTGGGGACGTACAGCCGCGCGGCCCAGGCCCACAAAAAAGCCTGCAGAG
>NZ_JANSIC010000476.1:0-669 GCF_047461955.1 Synechococcus sp. R55.7 | reverse complement strand
GCCTGCCTACACGTCGCAGACCTGCCACCGGTGTTTGCACATCCATCCCGATCCTGCGCAATCCTACCGCAGTGGCAAGTCGTTCAAGTGTGGGCACTGTGGATGGGAAGGGGATGCGGATTTGAATGGTGCGAATGTGATTGCGCTCTTGGGGGCTGTCGTAAACCAGCCTAGAGGTCCGGGCTTGTTTTGTTCTCTGGTAGAGCAGAACAGGCTCAGGGCTACTGAAAGCCCGCTCCGTACCGCTTAGCGGTCGGAGCCGGGTAGTTTACGTCTACAGAGCGCTGCTCCCCGCCTTGGAAAGCAGCTCTCCGCAGCGGGCAAAGAAACTCTTGAGCGCCTTGCCCTACGAGGAGGAAAGGATCCCCTCTTGGGCGCTGTCGCAGGTGCAGGCGGTGCGGCAGCGGGTTGCGGGGAATGTTTCTCCATACACTGATGTTTATGGGCGTGCCGGCCAAGTGTTGATCCTAGAACAGCCGACGGTGCAAACGGTGCGCCCTTTGTACGAAGATTTACCGCCCCCATCCCGACACTTTTTTCTGCTGCAGATAGCGGATCCAGAAACTCTCCCCCCTGCCGCTCAGGTGTTGCTGCGCAGCGTGGTGGGCGATGATGCTGACCCGCAGCGGTTTTTGGCGGCGGCTCTTCTCTACTTAAAAGGGGATCCCA
>NZ_JANSIC010000475.1:0-670 GCF_047461955.1 Synechococcus sp. R55.7 | reverse complement strand
CGCCGGGCCGAGGCGGTTGTCAACCGGTTGGTTCAGCTGGGTATCGAGCAACGTCGACTCTATCCGGTTGGTGTGGGGTTCTCTGCTCCTGTGGCCAGCAACACCACTGAGGAAGGCCGGGCGAAGAATCGCCGCGTGGAGTTGGTGGATCTGGCGGGTGGCAGAATCCCCTAGGGGAGAGTTTCTGAGTTTTGGCTCAGGGCAAGCATCGCCGAAACTCTGGACACTGCGGCTGCGGCGAACTAGTTTAGAGGCAACTCTTTACTTCTAAGCTATTTCAAGGGGTGGGATCCATGCTTAGGCCCAGTCTTCTGTTCTCCGGCTCGGCTTTGTTGGGTTTGCTGTCCTTGCCGTTTTTGATCGGCGAATGTGGCTGGTTGGCCTCGTCTCGGAAAGGGCGGAGTGCGGCCACTGAGGTTTCTCTGCAAGCTTGGGAGCACTCTCTGCCGTCATCCCAGACCTTGTTTGAAGATGAACCAGGTTCTGAATCTTGGCTCAGGCGGCAAGCCCAACTGCAAGAACGGGTACAACAGCTTGAGCAGCGCTCTCTCGCTCACCAGCAGCAGGTCTATCAATGGCTTGCGCAACAGGCAGATCCCCAGCCCGCCGGGGTTGTTGGCCGTTCCAACCCAAGCCTTGCCGTGCCGGCACGGCCTCGGCGTCAGGATCC
>NZ_JANSIC010000474.1:0-684 GCF_047461955.1 Synechococcus sp. R55.7 | reverse complement strand
GTGAAAGGGGATAGCTGAGTTGGGAAACCGCCGGAGAGAGAGGACCTAGGGCGGGGATCCAGGAGGTCTCCCTCCCCCTTGTGGCTGCATCCTCTGCTGAAAAAGCACCTCATCGACAATCGGGGCGCCATCGCGGATTTTCTGCAGGCCGCTCAGCACAATTGGCTCATTGGCCTCCAAACCCTCCAGCACCTCATAGCTGTTTCCGTAGATGGATCCCAGCTGCACCGGCCTTTGCACCGCCACCGCCCCCGGGGGCATGCCCTCTGCTGGCGGCTCCGTTGTCTGCACCGTGTAGACAAAGGTTTGCGCCCCCAAGCGGGCCACCGCCGTCACCGGCACCAGCAAGGCCGGCCGCTCCTCCCAGATGACCCGAGTCCGCACAAACTGGGCCGAGCGCAACTGGCCGGCAGGGTTCTCCAGAAGAGCCTTGGCCAGCACCGATTGCGTGGCGGCGTTGGCTTCGGGAGCAATGAAAGAGATTTGGCTGCTGCCGATCACCTCGCCGCGGCTATCCAGGATCTGCACCGGCGTGCCAATGCGCAGCTGGGGGGCCCGCTGCAACGGGATGTTGAGGTTGAGCTCCAGCGCCTGGGTTTGGGTCAAGGTGGTCAAAACCGTCTGAGGCGTCACGTAGTCCCCTTGCCGCACCAAAACATCCCCCACAATGCCGGCAAAGGGAGC
>NZ_JANSIC010000473.1:0-692 GCF_047461955.1 Synechococcus sp. R55.7 | reverse complement strand
GTTTTCTCCTCACTATGGCACGTCCTTCTTCTCGGCAAAGGCTGCTGAATGCGGCTCGGGAGCTGTTCGTTCGTCAGGGCATCACCCAGACCACCACCCGTCAAATTGCGGATTTGGCCGGAGTGAATGAGGTCACCCTGTTTCGGCACTTCGGCACCAAGCAAGGGCTACTCCTGGCCGTATTTGGCGAGTTGGGGGTTTTTTCCGGCATTGCCGATCTGCCCCTGAAGGCGGATCCCGCCCCCTCTCAAGGTTCTGGGTTGCAAGCCATTCTCCTGCGCTATGTCCACACCTGTTTTCGGGCTTTGGCCGATAATCCTGAACTGGTGCGCTCCCTGGTCGGGGAGGCTGGCCTTTATTCTGAGGAACATCGTCGCGCCTTGCGGATGGGTTTTTCTCAGGCCCAAGAACAGCTGACAGAGTATTTGCGGCGATTTCCCAACTCTGAGTTGCAATCTGTCGAGCCAGATCGCCTTTATGCAGCCGTTGGGGTTTTGCATGTAATGATTTTGGGAGCAGCAATGTTGGCGGTAACTGCCGAGTTGCCTTCCGTTGGCGCCGACGGAACCGAGCCCTCTGTTGAGGGGCAGCTATCGGATGAAAAATCTAAAAAATCAGAGAAAGGCGCCGAAACCGCCAGGATCCCCCCCCTTCTGCAAGCCTGCGTGGAGCTGTGGATGGCAGGCGTGACC
>NZ_JANSIC010000472.1:0-692 GCF_047461955.1 Synechococcus sp. R55.7 | reverse complement strand
GGGCAAGCTCAACAAAGCCAGCAAATCGGTCAGCGAGCCGATCCCTCCCGAAGCAATTACAGGCACTTGAGAGACGGCTAGGATCTGGCGCAGCTGTTCTAAATTGGGCCCGGCCAGGGTGCCATCCCGGCCAATGTCGGTGTAGATGATGCCGGCGACGCCCTGTTCCCCCACCCGTTGCACCAATTCGGTGGCCCGCAGGGGAGTGGTGCTCAGCCAGCCGCGGGTGGCCACTTGCCCCTGCCGAGCGTCGATCCCCACCCAAACCCGACCGGGCAAGGCTTGGGTCATCGCCTCCAGGGTGTCAGGATCCTCCACGGCCAGGGTGCCAACGATCACCCGATCCACCCCCAAATCCAACAACTGCCGCGCCCGTTCCAGGGATCGGATCCCACCCCCCACCTGCACCGGGATGGCCAGGCTGCGGACAATGCGCTCAATGATGGGCAGGTTGACTGGATCCCCGCTTTTGGCTCCGTCCAGATCGACCACATGCAGGCGAGGGGCACCCTGTGCCGCCCAAGCTTCGGCCTGCTGGATGGGGTCATCGGCCACCTGTTCCGCCTGAGCATAATCCCCCTGGTAAAGGCGCACGGCGCGGCCCTGCAAAAGGTCGATGGCGGGGATCACCTCCAGAAAAGCAGTTGAGTAAGGCATGATGGGATCCCTTGAGGGGCTTTTCCAGTATCGCC
>NZ_JANSIC010000471.1:0-694 GCF_047461955.1 Synechococcus sp. R55.7 | reverse complement strand
GATCCAAACAGCGAGAGCGAGCCAAGATGCTCAGGTAGGTGCGCAGGGATCCCCGTCTGGGATCAAAGGAGGAACGAGCCAAGTTCAAAAAAATATCCTGGGTGAGATCTTCGGCTTCGGCAGTACTGCCCAGCATTTTGCAGGCAATTCCGTACACCAAGCCGGCATGTCGGTCGTAGAGAATGGCCAGAGCTTGTGACCGGCCTGCTTTTAGAGCCGCAAACACCTCTGCATCGGTTTTTTCCTGCAGGGATCCCTCAGCTTTGTCGCCCTCGATCTTCATGAGCGGGAAGAGGAAACGGGATGGAAGAGAGAGAGAAACTGCAGAGGCACAAGCATCGCCCAGGACAACCCAAGCAGGGCAGCGGCTCTCATAATTTATCGTCTGCATAGGCGGAGGTCAACCCCGAGCTAAGGGGAGATAGAAGACCCAATCCTGAGCTGGGATCGGGCCGGGTCAAGGATCAACAGCAGCAACGATCTCAAAACGATTCCAACAATTGGTTCCAAATCAATGAATCCAAAACATTGATTAATGTTGATTAACCTTGATTTAGATAGGCAAATGGGAATCGGCTTTCCTAGAGGGCGGCCAAGCCAAAGAACGGCCCACCCGGCAGGGTGCCCAGGGATGTGGCCCGACCGGTGTTTAGGTCAATTCGATACAAGGTGGAGCCGCCGATGGCAAAGCCGG
>NZ_JANSIC010000470.1:0-701 GCF_047461955.1 Synechococcus sp. R55.7 | reverse complement strand
AAAGAATTTCGATAATCCAGTCGGGTGCTGCGGTGAAGTCATCTTCTGGCTCGCCTGTCTCACTGAGGCGAATTCGATCCCACGCAATTACAGCAATATCGGGAACAATGGAACGACCGGCAAAAGTGCATCGCAATTCGGGTAGGGCAGTATAGTCGGTGGTGCTGCCGTCAACCTCAGCCAAAAGGCGTTTTTGCAAAATGGAATGGCGGACTTTGGGCAGCGGTTTTTGAATGGCAACTCCATCCACGTACTCCCATGCCGGAGACTCTTCTATGTGAGGCAACTTGAGGAAGTCTTCAAGAGTGAGAGCCAAATCTAGGCGAGTTGTCATAGGTTTAGGCAAAGCCCCCCCGGATCCCTGCCAGTAATGTATCCCAAAGCGAGGGGAAGAAGTGGAATTAAAATTGCGGCAATTCGGGTAGATGTAGCGTAAAAGTCGTCCAACCGGCAGAGCTGTTGACCTCAATGGATCCCCTCAGTTGATCCACCATCTGTTTTGCCAAGGCCAAGCCCAGACCGGTGCCCCCTTCTTTCCAAGGATCATGGCCAGGGATCCGGTAAAAACGCTCGAAAATGCGGGTGAGTTCCTCAGCCGGGATCTCTTGGCTATTCCTGACTTGGATGCGAGTTCGGTTGGCCTCAACCCTGACTTCTAGGCGGATGGATCCCTGGCCGGGGGTGTATTTCACCGCGTTGTG
>NZ_JANSIC010000469.1:0-706 GCF_047461955.1 Synechococcus sp. R55.7 | reverse complement strand
GGGTAGGTTCGGGCCAGTTGGATCCCTTTGTCGATAAGGGCAGTAGCTTTTTCAGTGAGCTGTTCGAGAGACTCGAAACCGAAGCGATGGGCGTCTCGCAGGGTGTTGACCACCAACAACAGCCGCCCCGAGAAGACCAGCACCCAACCAAAGCCTTCGCTGTTGAGATCCAGCACCACCTGAGCTAGGAGGCCCGTTTCCTTTTCAATCAGGGCGGCAATGGCGCGGTAGTAGATGAGAATGCGGCTCCGCACCCCGGGATCCACCTCCCCTTCGAGGGATATCTGGCGTTTTTGGGCTTTGGTGACGACAAAGGGCTTGAGCAGCAACTCATCACTCCAGGCGCGGTAGGTGCCGTAGGGATCCGCCGCCCGCATCTGGCGAACGATCTCTTGCAAGATGGGGCTGGTCGAGGGAGAGAGAGGGGTGACGGTCATGGCTGAGCCTCCACAACTGGAGTTGAGGACTCCGGTCTGCTGACGCGCTCGGCCAAGAGCACTTTGCGCAGCCAGGGGGGAGGATTGTGCAGGGTGGTTACCAGGCGCTGCAACAAGCTCTCGATGGATTCTTCTTCCGACTGCACTTTGATGGGGGTGATGCGGCGGTTGATCAGGCGGGCGGCGGCACTGCTGCCAATGGCAGCCACGTAGATGAGGGTGACATCGGCCAAAGCCTGCAGCTTGGGCACCAGCTTGTCCTCGTTGCC
>NZ_JANSIC010000468.1:0-710 GCF_047461955.1 Synechococcus sp. R55.7 | reverse complement strand
GGCATCACCAATCACCTTTTGCGCAGCAGCGGCCATAAGGAAGCAATTATCTGCGACTCAGCAGGTACGGCAGCCTATCACATCGGCAGCCCCCCAGATAGGCGCATGCAACAAGCAGCCCGATGCTATGGCCTAGAGCTACAAGGCAAGGCCCGCCAGATTCGACCTGCCGACCTGCGCGAGTTTGACCTGATCCTGGCTATGGATCGACAAAATTACCGCGACATTCTCAGCTTGGATCCCCAGGGAAAATATGCCGAGAAAGTGCGCCTGATGTGCAGCTATTGCCGCTCTCATTCTGACGAAGAAGTTCCGGATCCCTACTACGGGGGTGAGGCTGGATTCCATTACGTGATCGAGCTGCTCTGGGATGCCTGTAGCGGCTTGCTGGAATCCCTGGTTCCCGGGATCCAATGCCCACCGTTGCCCCCCCGTGCTTGAGAGCTTGTGTGTTTATTTATAGTCAATTCAAATGGCGATGAGACGGTAGCCAGTACAATAGCTCCGTTCGCGATAGTCATTCCGAATAAGTCTGGGACATTTGCCCTGCCTTCGATCTCTAACCGGCCAACACAAACATACCCCTTATCTGTCTCCCAAAGCAGACTAGGGGAACCTGGGATCCCCAAGTTGCTTTCCTGCAGTCTGAAACAACCATATATCCTGGCCCAGAGGGATCCTCATCTAACTTAATTGCCTCTATTTCCGAT
>NZ_JANSIC010000467.1:0-711 GCF_047461955.1 Synechococcus sp. R55.7 | reverse complement strand
AGACGTCACCTCCTATTGGGGTTTCGTAAGTTTTTCAGAGGGGTGTAGTCCTCAATCCAAATAGGCGCTCAACTCCTGCTCCAATGTAGGCAGTTGCACCTCTCCCTGCTCCAGCTCTTCCAAATCTTCCAGTTGCTTGCGCAAACGGGCGATCCGCTCTTGCAGGCACTCTTTGATGCCTTTGGCCCCCAAACCGAGGCAGCTGCGGCAGACTTCCCCGTAGATTTGCCCGCGGTCGTTATAGACCACCGCCAGCAACACTTGGTGCCCTTTTTTCTGGATGGGGTTGGCCCATCCCCCACAGATAATGCAGGGCACTCGGCCATTGCCCCCGTAAATGCTGCGTTCCCAGACGATTCTCACGCTCAGCCTCAATGCAACTTGTTGCCCACCAGCATAAAAACCCAGGGGGATCCCTTGCCACCCCAAGATCCTTAAGATCCTCAATGGATCGCCGGCTCCCTTTTTTCTTCCTGAGAGAGGTTGGGGGTGAGAGCTAAAAAGGGATCCCAGTGGCTAGGTGCTGGGCCGGGCAGATTGAGAGCGGTCGATGGTGCGATAGGTGAGGCTGGCAGCCACCTCTAGAGCTTTGGCGGCGTCGCGGAAATAAAACCCCAACTCCTCATCCTTCTCCGTGCGGTTGGGCTTATTGAACTTGGCCTTGAACTGCACGTTGCAATACATGGCCAACCCCACCAGAACCTCTGACAG
>NZ_JANSIC010000466.1:0-712 GCF_047461955.1 Synechococcus sp. R55.7 | reverse complement strand
TCCCGACACTGACCCTACGGGTACAGTGCGGGGCTCCTGCGATTTCTAGCTGAGCATGCGTTGAGACGGCTGCAGCAGCGACAAGAGATCGCAAGCCAGTGGATCGAGAGAGTTCTGAGCTGCCCTGACTACGTACAAGTGGATCCCAAAGATCCTCAGCTCAAGCAAGCCTATGGTCGAATTCCGGAGTACGGCAATCGCCTCCTGAAGATTGTTTACGATGAATCAACGGATCCTTGGACAGTGGTGACTATCTTTTTTGATCGAACAATGGGGAAAAAGCTGCCATGAGACCTTTCATCGAGTTTGATCCTGATGTGGATGCTGGATATATTCGTTTGACAACAGCTCAAGTCCAAAGCTCAGAGGAGATTGCCCCTGGGGTTGTTTTGGATTTCGACAAGGAAAATCAACTGGTTGGAGTTGAGGTTCTCTCTGTTCATCGACAAATGGATAGCGACATTAAAATGCTTCCGCAAGAGATTCAAGACTACATCGTTTTATTGAGAAACTCCGTGTTGCAAGAACAGTTACTGAGTTAGATGAGAGTCTGGCAACACTAGCCCCACCGCATCTGTAGACGCAAGAGGAGTACCATTGCGATGGCCAGCCTTTTACTGTGGCCTGTTTGGCATGGTTGTAGGTGATTGAGATAACAGTCGCCGACCTTTCGGATTGCCAACGGATGTGCCGTCACTTTTATCGGATAGGC
>NZ_JANSIC010000465.1:0-720 GCF_047461955.1 Synechococcus sp. R55.7 | reverse complement strand
ACAGCGGCGAATCAATACCTCGCTCATGCGTTGGCGGTAAAGGGCGCTGGCCCGAAAATCCGCGATCCAGCCGTGGGCTTGCTCTGCCAAAAGTTGGGGAAGATGTTCTGGATCGGGCCGGGATCCCAGCCGCACCAGTTGTGGGGGTGAAAGGGCAGCATTGAGCCCGAAGCGATAATCGCCTGAGTCGGGATCGCGCGATCCAGCGACGATCACCAAGGCGGGATCCGTTTGGGTGATGCCGAGCCGCTGAAAGGTGCTGGGGCCGCGCAGCCGTTGGGCCGGGATCCAGATGGATCGCAAGGCTTCGCCCAGCTGCTGCAGAGTTTGTTGGGGGCCGGTTTGAAAGTCCTGAGCGGGGATGTGGCGCAGGGATCCCTGCAGATCGATCAGCGTGTAGGTGGCCTCAAGAGCGATCAACACGGGTGCTACGACACCGACACTCAGGGCCAGGCAGAGATTTCCCCCTATCGTTGCCAAGTGGGCCACCTTAAAAGAGGCCAAAGATGCCATTCCCTCGCACAGGGCGCGGATCCCCGGCCAATGGGGCGGCCAAGGGTATTGCAGCAGTTGCTGGAAGGTACAGGTTGCCCCCAGTTTTAACCCTTCTGCACTGATTTCCAGCTCGTTCCAGTCCAGAGGATGCAAATCGATCAGTCCCCGCAGGTGGGGTTGCGGCTGTGAGAAGAGCCAAGTCCCCCCGGCCAGCCAGTTCCAGCC
>NZ_JANSIC010000464.1:0-722 GCF_047461955.1 Synechococcus sp. R55.7 | reverse complement strand
ACGGGCTCAGGAAAGATGGCATACCATCTGTCTTTCACCCGCATTAGTTCAGTCCCACGTGCCCATTCTCTGGGCATCTCCTCGGATGCACGAAACGCCAAACCTCGGGTGAGTTTCGGATACCACGTCCCATTGCGAAAGTTGCCGGCGTTGAATTGCAGCGTATGTGACCTGTCCCGCACACTGCGAAACCTCGCGTCTTTGCTTCGGCGAAACGCCAACCACGCCTCGACGACCGCGTTCTGCTTGATGTGGCAGGGGGCGTCCTTTACCCACTGGGGCAGGTCGGAGCGCAGGATGATGTCCCGCAGCTTTCTGGCCGTTTTTGGAGCACCATGCTGGCGCTGATAGGCAATCGCTTGGTTGTAGCAGTACCGGCACGCCGCTTGCCACCGCTTCCAAACTTTAGCCAGCGCTGGCTCCGGATAAATCCGTATCTTTCTCGATTGCAGCCCGGTATTTTCTGAGTCCGTAGAGCCGACTGCTGAAGCAGTGCAGGATGGTGAGGATATCCTCAACCAGTTCCTGTTGGGGAGAAAGGTGATCGTCATCGAGAACCAAGATTTCGCACCCGTATTGACGGCAGTACCACTCAACGAACTCAAATCCAAACCGGCAGAGTCGATCCCTGTGAGCGACCACAATTGTTCCGACATCTCCCGCACGAACTCGTTCCAATAAGGCAAGGAACTTTGGTCTTTTGAAGTCGAGACCGCCGCCAA
>NZ_JANSIC010000463.1:0-723 GCF_047461955.1 Synechococcus sp. R55.7 | reverse complement strand
GCCCAGGCCAGCGCCCAAGTGTTGGCCCGCACCTACCCCGGCGAAGGGATCCTGGTCGGCTACGACAACCGCTTTCTCTCGGAACGCTTTGCCGCCCACGTTGCTGAGGTGGTGGCCCGCCTGGGGATCCCAGTTTACCTCTCCACCTGTGTGGCCCCAACGCCGGCCTTTAGCTGGGGTGCCAAGGAGCGGGGCTGCCACGGCGCTTTGGTGATCACCGCCAGCCACAACCCCCCCCACTATTCCGGCCTCAAGGTCAAGGGAGGATTTGGTGGCTCCGTGCCGCCGGAAGTTACCGCCGCCATCGAGCAGGAGCTGCAAAGCCTCCAGCCTCTTGGATCCCACAAGGCCCCCATCCACACCTGGGATCCCTGGCCCGGCTACCTGGCTCAGCTCAGCCGCTTTGTGGATCTGGAAAAGCTCAAGGGATCCCCGGCCAAGATCTGGGTGGATGTCATGTTTGGCTCTGGCGCCGGTGGCCTCAAGCGCCTACTGGGGGAGAAGGTGATTGAATTGCAGGCCCACCGGGATCCCTTATTTGGGGGATTTCCCCCCGAGCCCTTGCCCCAAAACCTGCAGGCTTCCGCTCAGATCATCGCAGCGGATCCGGCCCCCTTGAAAATGGGCCTGGTCTTTGATGGGGATGCCGACCGCATTGCGGCTCTCGATGGGCAAGGCCATTTCCTCAGCCCGCAGATCCTGATCCCCATCTTGATCGACCAC
>NZ_JANSIC010000462.1:0-729 GCF_047461955.1 Synechococcus sp. R55.7 | reverse complement strand
GCTCGGCTGGAGTTCGCTCTAATGTCAATCTCTACCCTGGCTATAGCCCAGGGAAGGTGGAGGAGATTGCCCAGCAAGAGGATTGTCGCTGGTCTCTGATTTTCATCGATGGGAATCATGACTCACCAGCCCCCTTGCAGGATGCTCAAGTGGCAGAGCGCTATGCTGCTGAGGATGCCTTGATTCTGTTTCATGATCTAGCCTCGCCGGATGTGGCTGAAGGTTTGAATTACTTGAGAGACAGGGGCTGGAACACGATGATTTACCAGACCATGCAAATTATGGGAGTGGCCTGGCGAGGCAATGTCAAGCCCGTTGAGCATATTCCAGACCCTGCTGTGAATTGGACATTGCCAGAGCACCTCAAGGACTATCCGGTCTGTAACCTTGAGTTGTCTAGGGTGCTAGAGAAAGTTAAATCTTTTACCTTGCTGGGCTTTGAGCGTCTTTGGAGCCTTTATTCACTGGCTAAGCAGGTTTGTGAAGAAGACATTCCTGGGAACTTTGTAGAATGTGGTGTTTGCAGGGGTGGAAGCTCAGCTTTGCTGGCCTGGGTGATTAAGAACTACAGCCGTCGACCTCGCAGGCTATATGCTTTCGATACCTTCTCAGGTATGCCTGATCCAACAGAGGTGGATCGAGATTATCGAGGAGTTGCCGCCAACGATACGGGTTTTGGATCCGGTGCTTTAGCGGCACCCATTTCGGAGAACTTAGAGGTGATTGCCA
>NZ_JANSIC010000461.1:0-729 GCF_047461955.1 Synechococcus sp. R55.7 | reverse complement strand
GCGAGACAAGGCTCGCTGCAACCTCTTGAGCCTGAGCTCTGCCTTGCGATAGTACTGGGGAACTGGAACAGACTCCCCCGCATCGGTCACCAAAAAGGAGTCCAGTCCCACGTCGATCCCCATCGTGTTCTCCAGCGTTGCAGGCTCAGGAGTAAACTCAGGGACGGACGAATCTTGCAGGCTCAAGGTCACATACCACCCGTCTGCCCTGCGGCTGATGGTAGCCGCCTTAATCACAAAGCCCTCAGGCAAAGGACGGTGCTGAATTATCCGAACAGCACCGATTTTGGGCAGATGGATAAACTGCCCGCAAATGCAGTCCTGTTGCATCGGGGGGAAACTGAAGGAGCGATACCGCCCAACTCCCTTGAATCTGGGTTTCCCTGCCCGCTTGCCGTTACCGTCCCCCTTCAGCCACCGGTCGAATGCTTTGTGCACTCGCTCTATGCAGTTTTGCAGGACTTGCGAATGGACTGCTCTGTACTGCGGAAACAGGGCTTTCGTGTTCACCAAGTCCCGTTTCTGGGAGTAGAAATCGGGCTTGTCTTTCAGCTCAGGCAAGTGACAGATTAAGGGACAAGCATTGATGTCACAGCGATTGTGTTCCCACCACGCAAAGCGCTCTGCCAAGCGGTAGTTGTACTGCTTGCGTAACAAGTCTAGCCATTGGTCCATCAGAGCAACTTGGCTAGAAGTAGGGCGTAAGCGATACTGGTAAGCAGTTCTCAT
>NZ_JANSIC010000460.1:0-729 GCF_047461955.1 Synechococcus sp. R55.7 | reverse complement strand
AACCCAGCCGAGCTACAAAATCTACAAAATAATGAGGTCGAAATGAGGTCGAAAGGTAAACTACCCGGCTCCGACCGCTAAGCGGTACGGAGCGGGCTTTCAGTAGCCCTGGGCCTGCTCTGCTCTACCAGAGAACAAAACAAGCCCGGACCTCTAGGCTGGTTTACGACAGCCCCCAAGAGCGCAATCACATTCGCACCATTCAAATCCGCATCCCCTTCCCATCCACAGTGCCCACACTTGAACGACTTGCCACTGCGATAGGATTGCGCAGGGTCGGGATGGATGTGCAAACACCGGTGGCAGGTCTGCGACGTGTAGGCAGGCGGAACAAGAATCAGAGAAACCCCTGCAACCCTCGCCTTGTACTCCAGAAACTGACGTAGTTGGTAGAACGCCCAACTGTTGGCCCTGCGCCTTTCGGTTTTGCTGCGTGGCTGTTGATTGACCCTTTCCCGGATCCCTGTCAGGTCTTCCAGGGCAATAGCGCTGTTGGTAGCTTTTGCCCTAGAGACAATAGCTTTGGAGATGCGATGATTGACCCACACTTGAAAGCGTCTCTCCTTGCCAGACAGCCGTTGCAACAGTTCTCTGCATCTGCGCCGCGAACTGCGTGTGCCCTTACTGGCTTTGCGTTGGAGTACCGCCCTCAGCTTGGAGTAGTGGTCTCGGATTCGGTTCAACTGCTGTCCATTCCAGTTGTCCCCCTCTGACGTATGGGCAATATCC
>NZ_JANSIC010000459.1:0-737 GCF_047461955.1 Synechococcus sp. R55.7 | reverse complement strand
CAGAGGTGACGGCTTCCGCCCTGGGTTCGGCCCGACATCTGGGCCAAGATCAAGTCAAGATCAAGATCAAGTTAAGTTGAGCCAGGGATCCATCCCCTTCGAGGATCGTTGGCGGATCCCTGGAAGCTGTTATGGCCCTGGGCCAAAGGAGATATCCAATGAAGCTGTTGTTTCCCCTCCAACTCGGCCTAAGCCTGGCTTTGCTCTTGGGGCCGCTGGCCGTCTCTCCCGCCCAAGCGCAGCGGATCGTCATCGACGGGCGGGGGATCGTGGTAGAACCCAGCACAGGTGGCTCGGTGATCCTCAATCCCGACCAGCCGGTCTTTTCTCCAATCTTGCCCTCTGCAGTTCCTTTTTCCATCGATGAAGAAGGCAAGATCGTCTCTGCCCCTGGCTACCGCTGCAGTGCGGCTACTGCTGCCGACAACTCCCCCATCATCTGTCGCTCCCAGTTCAACCGCAACGACGTGGTGGTGTATGAGCGGGACGGCCAATCCAACACCTTCCTTGTGAACATCGACAACACGGTGACCCGGCCCTCCGGCAGTGGGCTGCGGATTGTGCCCAACCCTGAACCGGCGACTCCCTCGGGTAGCGGCCTGCGCATCATCCTAGACTGAGGGCAGGGATCCCTTCACCTCTTGTCCAGTTGCAACCGCAGCATTTGCTCTGCATCCTAGAGAGGTTTGGCGAAGAAATAGCCCTGGCCATACTCGCAGTTCAACAGCCTCATTGGT
>NZ_JANSIC010000458.1:0-737 GCF_047461955.1 Synechococcus sp. R55.7 | reverse complement strand
CAAAGTTAAGAATTAAAAGTTAAGAATTAAATAAGAATCAAAGATGTATAGACCGTTACCGGGAAAACCGTTTCTTTACCTATTGCTCTCAGTAAGACAATTAAGATAGAAAGCCTGACTCCAATCCAATTGACCCCAGTCCAATCAAGAGCGAGGATGCAAACCATGAGCACGACTGCAACTGCCACCACCGTTGTCCGGGTGCCGATTGTGGATGCCACCCCAGAAAATGTGCAACCCTTCGGCCAACTTATAGGGGACGATGTGGCCAATCCTGGGCTGGGGATCCCCTTTTATCAGGGGCGTGTCCTGGAAGGACAGAACATCGACTTTCAATACACCGGCAGAGCCGTTATCCGTACGGCTAAGATCCTGCCCGGATATCCACCTGTGCTCTGGCTGGAGCGCCACATGCGTATGACCCAGTTGTTTGTCGGCCTGGGGCAAGAGCCGTTCATCATGGTGATGGCTCCTCCCAACCATCCCAAAGCAGCTCCCGATCTCGACAAAGTACAAGCCCTGCGATTCCCTGCCGGGCATGGGCTGCTGCTGCACCTCGGCACGTGGCACGATTTCCCCATTGCCTGCGAGCGCCCCGTTGTGGTGCTAACCGCCAACTCCGAAGAAGTGGTGGAAGCCCTGGCCAGCATGGAAGATGCCCACGAAATGAATCAGGGAGATGTATTCAAAATTTCCCTCCCCCAACGGCTAAAAGCGGAGATCCACCTAGAGCTGGT
>NZ_JANSIC010000457.1:0-747 GCF_047461955.1 Synechococcus sp. R55.7 | reverse complement strand
TTTTTTAGATGAAAACAAATGGCAGAAGATATTGGCTTTTTTACAGACAGAAGAGAGAGTTAACATTGGGAAAGAAGCAAACTGCAAACAGTTTATTGAAGCAGTTCTTTGGATAGCCCGTTCCGGTGCTCCTTGGCGCTACCTCCCAGAAGGATATGGCAAATGGTACACCATCTATCAAAGATTCCACCGGTGGAGTCGTTTTGGAGTGTGGGAACGGATGTTCAAGTATTTTATTGACGACCCTGATTTAGAGCATCTCATTATTGATTAAACCATGGTTCGAGCGCACTCCTGTGCTGCCGGAAAAAAGGGGAGCAAGCTTTGGGGAGAAGCCGAGGCGGATACAGCACCAAGATTCATGTGAGTGTAGATGGGTTGGGAAATCCGCTGGAATTGAGAATAACTGGCGGAGAAAAGAGCGATATTACTCAAGGGGAAGAATTGATAGAGGGCTGGCAGAGAAAGGATACCAAAGTAATTGGGGATAAAGGATATGATGCGGATAAGTTGATTGAGAAGATAGGGGAAGCTCAAGCGGTTATTCCGCCTAAAAGGAATAGAAAGACGCAGCGGCATTATGACAAGCATCTGTATCAAGAGAGGCATTTAATCGAATGCTTTTTTCATAAGTTAAAGCAGTACCGGCATCTATTTTCTCGTTTTGACAAATTGGCCAGGAACTTCTTGAGTTTTCTCTATCTCGTCAGTGCTCTCTTTTGGCTCAAATGAAAGATCAACACAACC
>NZ_JANSIC010000456.1:0-748 GCF_047461955.1 Synechococcus sp. R55.7 | reverse complement strand
TTGCGCCACCGTTTATGGATTACTACGCGATCCTGAACCTATCTCCTGCAGCGGACATTGAAGAGATTAAACAGGCGTTTCGACGGTTGGCGCGGCAGTTTCACCCTGATGTGGCAGGGGAGGGATCCCGAGAGCGTTTCCAACAAATCCACCAAGCCTACCAAGTGCTGAGCGACCCTGAGCAGCGGCGGCGCTACGATGCACAACGTCAATCTGCACAACGTCAATCTCCACCCAGCTCTCCTGCTGCCGGCGAAAGGCGGGTGGTCATTCGCAGCATAGGCCCCTCATCGGCAGAGCAGCCCAATCCGGAAGGGCTCAAGGAGGGGATTGCCCGCGTCAAGGCAGCCTGGCGGGAGCGGAAGTTGCCCACGGCGGTGGCCCAGGCGGAGGCGCTGCTGAAACGGTTTCCCAACTCCAGCGAGGCCATCCACATCTTGGCGTTGGCCTACCAGCGCTTCGGCAACCATTTGATCTACGAGGGGCGCTATCAGCAGGCGGAAGCCTACTTGAGAAAAGCTTTGGCCACGGAGCCGCACAACCGAGAATTGGCCTTTGAAATCAAGCGAGATTTAGCCCGTCTGGGCATTCGGGAGGGATCCCGCTAACTTGCCTGCGTTGGGATCCCCAACGTCTGAGCTGCCCACTGCCGGAGTTGTTGGCGGTTGACTTTGCCCTGAGGGTTGCGCGGGATCCCCGTACACCACAGCCAGTGCTTGGGGTGCTTGAAGGGACTCAGTTGGCGGCT
>NZ_JANSIC010000455.1:0-749 GCF_047461955.1 Synechococcus sp. R55.7 | reverse complement strand
CTCCTGCCGATGGCTGAAGTTGTCCCCCCGCCGGAAGCCTTGCCCGCCTCGGATGCCTGGTGGGGATCCCTGCGGCAGCCGCAGGCGGAACTGCCCCCGGCAGTGGTTCACCCTTCTTCCGCTCGTTTGGGCAGCCAATCCTGGGATGCCGATGTGGTGATTGCCGGCGGCACCTTGGGGATCCTTCTGGGGGCGGCTTTGGCCAAGCGGGGCTGGCGGGTGATCCTGCTGGAGCGCGGGATCCTGCGGGGGCGGGAGCAGGAGTGGAACACCTCACACCAGGAGCTGCAGGTGTTGTTAGAGCTGGAGCTGCTTACCCCGCCCGAGTGGGAGGCAGTCCAGGTTACCCACTACCCGAGGGGGCGGATTGGCTTTGGGGAGGGCCCCCACTGGTGGGTGGAGGGAGTGCTGAATGTGGGCGTGGATCCAGTCAGCCTCCTGGAGTTCCTCAAGCAGCATTTCCTGGCCTGGGGGGGCCAAGTGTGGGAGCAGACTGCCTTTCAAAGTGCCACCGTTCACCCCGATGGGATCTGCCTCCAGACCACCAAGGGACAGATCCGTGCTCAACTGCTGGTGGATGCCATGGGGCACCGCTCGCCCATCGCGGCCCAGGCTCGCCAAGGGCAGCCGCCAGATAGCGTCTGTCTGGTGGTGGGATCCTGTGCCCAGGGGCTGCCCGACCAACCCACGGGAGATCTCTTCTACAGCTTTACCCCAGCCCAGAACGGCTACCAGCCCTTTTGGGAAGC
>NZ_JANSIC010000454.1:0-749 GCF_047461955.1 Synechococcus sp. R55.7 | reverse complement strand
GCGAAGGCAGCAATGGCCTCTCCCTGACCTATGGGGCCCAGTTTTTCGTTAGTAGTAGCCTTGACCCCCACTTGCTTGGGGGAGATCTGCATCGCCTCTGCCAGGCGGGCCTGCATGGCGGGGATGTGAGGTTTGAGCTTGGGCTGCTCCGCCACCACCACACTGTCTACATTGGCAACGCACCAGCCCTCTTGGCCCACCAGCTGCACCACTTGCTGTAGTAAAAGGATGCTATCTGCCCCTTTCCAACGCTCTTCTTCAGGGGGGAAGTAGTAGCCAATATCCCGCAGAGCGGCAGCCCCCAGGAGAGCATCCATGATGGCGTGGGTGAGGACATCGGCGTCGCTATGGCCCAATAGCCCCTTTTCGTAAGGGATCCGGATCCCGCCCAGGATCAGGGGGCGCCCCTCGACGAGGCGGTGGATGTCGTAGCCCTGGCCAATGCGCACTTTTCCGGCTCCCTTGGGAAAACCATCGAGACCCTTGTCGACCATCGCCCCCTCCGAGGAGCTAGGGGGATGGGAGTCGAGTAACCGACAAGCAGCTTTTGAGAACGCCTCTTTCTATTCTGCCGGCTCCAGAGGGGAATAGCAGATGGGACAAGACGAACCACTGTAGCAGTCGAAGCAGATGAGGTGAGACTTCCCGTAGGGATTGGCGCAGCGCTTGGCCCACTGATAATCGCTGTAGCTAAGATCTTTTCCGCAAACGTCACATCTGGCCATCCCGCTTTCTTCTCCTCAAGCTTC
>NZ_JANSIC010000453.1:0-752 GCF_047461955.1 Synechococcus sp. R55.7 | reverse complement strand
CGGGTGCTCACCAGCTCTGCCGGTCGTTCTGACTCTGATTCCAGCTGGGGTCGGGCCCGCTCCAGCAAGCTCAGATCCCCTTCTCCGGCTTGGGGAAGAACAAACTCTCGACGCGCCAAGACAATGGCCCCAATCAACGCCATCAGCAGCAAAACAGAAGCCAGCTCAAAAGGCAGAAGATAATCGCTGAAGAAGTGGCCGCCGATCACCAACACACTGCTCAAAGGTTGGATCGGCTGCAGCGGCCAAGGGGTGTTCAAAGCCATCGCGGCTAGAAGGGCAAACAGACCCAAACAGACCACCGCCGTCACTCCGTTGCGCAGCCAGCCCAGCTTCAGGGGGGCAAAGGTGTAGCGCCGATTCACCAACATGATGGCAAACAGGATCAACACATTAACCGCGCCGACGTAGATCAGAACTTGGGCTGCGGCCACAAAATCGGCATTCAAGAGGAGATACAACCCGGCCATGCTCAGGAAAACGCCCCCGAGCAGAAAACCGGAATAGACAATGCTGGGGGCCCAAACCACGCCTAGCGCGAAGCCAATGGCCATCGCCGATAGCACCACAAACGTAACCAGTTGTACGCCTTCTCCGAGGGTCATGAGAGATCCGTCCTTAGCCAGTTTCTATTGCTGCTCCCTTACCACTGTACTGTCCTGGCGGATTTAAGAGAAGCCCGACTCCTTTTTCAGATCGATAGAGAAATCTCTAGAGTTGGGTCTCACCAACTGCCGCCCGCTCCGCCACCT
>NZ_JANSIC010000452.1:0-753 GCF_047461955.1 Synechococcus sp. R55.7 | reverse complement strand
GGGATCCACCAGCTCGGCTACGAATTGGTGCAGGATGGTGACATAGCGCTCTCTGGCCA
This sequence comes from Synechococcus sp. R55.7, assembly GCF_047461955.1. Lineage (NCBI taxonomy): Bacteria > Bacillati > Cyanobacteriota > Cyanophyceae > Synechococcales > Synechococcaceae > Synechococcus > Synechococcus sp. R55.7. The sequence goes on along the minus strand of NZ_JANSIC010000452.1, from coordinate 694 downwards.
CCTGCAGCAAGTTGTTGTGATCGGCTCCCTCGATGGGCACCAAGCGTTTGGGATCCCGTGCTGCTTGGTAAAGGGCTTCAGCATGCCAGAAGGGGATTAGACGATCCTGGGTACCGTGCAAAATTAGCAGCGGGCAATTGATCTTGGCCATGCGGCTGAGGTTGTCGAAGCGATCGAAAGGTAGCAGCGGGATGCGCGTCAAGACGCGGAAGGCAGTCACGAAAGTAGATTCCAGGATCAGGCCGCCCACTGGTTTTTGCGCTGCCAGGTAAACCGAGGGCCCGCCCCCTACTGATCTTCCATAGACCAAGATCCGCTCCGGCGGGATCCCTTGGGCAACTAGGTAAGTGTAAGCGGCCTCGATATCTTTGTAAGCGCCGGCCTCGGAAGGGATCCCTTCGCTGGTGCCGTAACCGCGGTAGTCGTAGGCCAAGACGGCAAACCCAGCCTGCTGCAGGTGCACCAAGCGGGGCAGGATATCCCCCAAGTCTTCAGCGTTGCCATGGCTATAGAGGAGGGTATAAGCAGCAGCCGGATTGGGCAGATATACCGCTGAAATCTGCAGCCCATCAGAGGTCGTGAGCTTGAGAATGGCGTCCCCATCTCGATAGCTGGCGGGACGAGGCAAAAAGATCATTCGCTCCGATTGAAACCAGCCCAGCCAGAGCAGGTAGCCGTACACCACCAGCCCGAC
>NZ_JANSIC010000451.1:0-755 GCF_047461955.1 Synechococcus sp. R55.7 | reverse complement strand
GCCTTAGCTTAACCTTCTCTTGCGGTTTCTGCGGCGGGCAACAGGAGCCTTGCACGCTCTAACCGGTTGAAGTCTGCAGAGGGGGGAAGTGCGCTCGATTTTCCGCTGGCCATTTCTACCGATTCGTTCCAAAGAGGCAATCAAAGCCAGATAAGATTTACATAGGAATAACTTTCATGCTACTGAGGATTTGGCCTCTTCTGATTTTTTGGGTTTCCAGAATATTTTTTGTGTATTGGCAATGTTCTCAACACGGCAGAACTGCAGCAAACTTTGAGCCTTTTATCAGATGCAGATTTTGTGGATGGTGCCCTGACAGCGAGTTGGAATGCCAGGTTTGTCAAAAACAATAGGCAACTGCCCGAGGGATCCCTGCAGCAACAGCAGATCCAGGAGACCATTTCTGCGGCTCTAGATCCCAATTGCCGTTTAGCTTGATCTGGAAGTGGCCCAACGGCAGGAACTGCGTAAACCCCAGCCAAGCACAGCTTCAAAAGGTCGGGCTTTCCCATGAGCAGTATGCAGGGCGTCTTCTACTGCTTATCCAAAAGGGCTCCCGTTTCCGGTTGATGCCAAGCGGCTAAGGTCGAGCCCCTCACAATAGGAAAATGGGCTGGGATCCTTCAGCCCCCGGCAAAGTTGGTAGAATAAAGTCAGCCTTCGCCTTGAACTTGAATTTGGATAGGGACTGGGGTCGACCGTTGGGATCCTCGGCTATGTTCGACAAACTGCTCTTTCCCATCGATAACTCGCGT
>NZ_JANSIC010000450.1:0-756 GCF_047461955.1 Synechococcus sp. R55.7 | reverse complement strand
CCTCCCGACACTGACCCTACGGGTACAGTGCGGGGCTCCTGCGATTTCTAGCTGACCCTGCTCCGTTCAATGGTTTTACGGCCCATACCGTCAGCCAATAGCTTGGACGTTGAATCCAGGTTGAGCGGGCCACGGGGCCTGTCGGTCAAGAGGAACAAGTTTGAGCCTGCTTTCGATAACTGACTCGATATCTGATCCGTTTGCTCAACAAGGGAAATACGTTTGTCCAGCGATTGGAAGATTCCCCTTCCAATAGCAGGCATACTGCAGTTGCTGAATTGCTCCTCTTCGATGCCTCTGGGAGTTCTGGGCATCTCGATCTTCGAGAGGGATCCCTGAGGTGGCCCATGTGAGTGAGGTGAAATCCTGGCAACCGAGCAGATCGATAACCCAAACTGAGGAGAGCTGACTATGAGTATGAGTATGAATAGGGCTTCTGCCTTCCCCTTAACCTGGCTGTGGACGGGATCCCTGGCCCTGGGGGTGACGGCCCTGGTGACCCGCCAAGTGATCTGGGGGCTCTTACCTTTGGCAGCAGCCTACCCTGCCATCCGCCGCCGCGAAGAACAGCTTGGCCAAGTTCTGGAACAGACCTGGACACAGCAGCAACAGACAGCAACCCAACTGGAGACCCTGCAAGCGCGTTTCGAGGTGCTGGACGCTCGGCTCACTGCTGAACCGTCCCTTCTGCAGCAGACCTTGGCTTCCCCGGCTGAAGCCATTCAAGAGCTCGAGCAGAAAGTAAAGGTTTTGGAG
>NZ_JANSIC010000449.1:0-758 GCF_047461955.1 Synechococcus sp. R55.7 | reverse complement strand
CTCGGTGTCGATAACCAAGTAGCTCATGGAGGGGCGGGATCCCGTGATGCTAATGTGCTCAATATCTCAGTGTAATTCTGGGTAGGCGGGTTCACCCGACACCAAGGGAACTAGAGATGAGTGAGCAGTGGTATTTTGCATACGGAAGTAACCTAGATGCCCAGCAGATGGGACACCGTGCTGTTGATTTCAAGGAAGCTAGGCGTGCTCGTTTGCAGGGATACCGCCTGACGTTCAACAAGCGCGGCAACGATGGAACCGGCAAGGCCAACATTGTCCGGGATCCCTCTGGGGTTGTGTGGGGAGTTGCCTATCTGTGCAGCTCGGACAGGCTGGAGAGGATGGATCGGTATGAAGGAATTCCGGGAGGTCATTACCGTCGCCAGCAGGTTCAGGTTCGAAGCGATGAGGGTGAAGTGATCGAAGCAATGACTTACGTGGCGGGAGATTCATTCATTGATGATTCATTGATCCCAAGCGAGGGATATCTTCAAGGAATCTTGAAGGGGGCACGAGAGCATGGGCTTCCCCCCGACTACATTCATCAAATTGAAGCGATGGGGTTGGGTGGCTGAGAGCACTCTGTCCAAGGGGATTGAGGCTGCTGGCAAACAGGTTCCTGCCCCTGACCTTAAGATGGAGCCTCAAACCAGGTGGGTTGATCCCGAACGGTTTTGGCAGCGTCCAGATCCAAGAGAGTGCGGCCTATCCGATAAAAGTGACGGCACATCCGTTGGCAATCCGAAAGGTCGGCGACT
>NZ_JANSIC010000448.1:0-760 GCF_047461955.1 Synechococcus sp. R55.7 | reverse complement strand
GCTCCACTCTGGGCTGCCGCCCTTTGGGCTGCCTCGATGCGATCCCCAAGCGGGATCCCCGGAAAAAGCCGCCGAAATTCCCCCAGGTGGGGGGTGAGAATGGCTTGGATCCCTTTTTCTCGTAAGCGCTCTACCCCCATCTCCGCGAGAGCATTGAGGCCATCGGCATCGATCACCCAGGGGATCCCGGCCCAATCCCGCAGCAGGATCTCCAGCAGGGGCAAACGGGTTTCTCCCAAGCCCGGCCCCACGGCCACCGCCTGAAAGGGTTTCTCGGCAACCGGCGGCAGAGAAGGGATCCCTTCCCAGGCATGAACCAAAACCTCTGGCAAGGCGCTGTGGATCAGTCCTTTCAACTCCGCCGGCGCCGCCATCGCCACCATGCCCACCCCGCTGGCGCGGGATCCCAGCCCCGCCAACACCGCTGCTCCAGCATAGGCTGCCGAGCCTGCCACCAACAACAGGGATCCCTGGCGGTATTTGTGGGTATCCAAAGGGGGATCCGCAGGAAAGTGCTGCCAAGGCCGCAGCAACAACCGGGGAACCTCATCCTCTGGGCAGGCCCAAGCGGGGATCCCAAAATCAACGCGATGTAACCGTCCTACCCAAGGCAGAGCTGCTTCCTGCCACAGCCCCCGTTTCCAAAGGCCAAGGGTATAGGTATGGCTGGCGCGAATGCAGCAGCCCCAGACTTCCCCGGTTTGGTCGTTGAGGCCAGACGGCAAATCCAGGCTAAGGATGGGGATCCCACTGCCATTGG
>NZ_JANSIC010000447.1:0-778 GCF_047461955.1 Synechococcus sp. R55.7 | reverse complement strand
GGACTCCGTCCCGCTAACGCGATTGGACTCCGTCCCGCTAACGCGATTGGACTCCGTCCCGCTAACGCGATCGGCATCCGCTGCTTCGGTGGCATGTCCATCATGTTCCCGAAAACTTTTGTTACCCTCGAAAAAGGCTACGCCTGCTGGGCAAACAGCTCAGCAGCCTTAGCTGAGCCCTAGTCCGTAGTTAGCAACACCAGCAAGGGATCCCGGTGAGCATGGTTTCCGCACCCTCCAGCCCAGTCCAGCCCTCGATGCCAGAGACGGCATTTCCTCCGCCACCGGATAAAGGCTACACCCGCTGCGCGAACAGCGACCTGGTCATCGAGGATGATGAGCCCGCGGACAGCATTCTCTCCAAAAAGCTGCAGCGCCTGCTCACCAGCGCTCTCTACGCCTCCTTCCAGCCCAAGGCCGAAGACACGGGGGAGCTGATCCCCTTTTTGGCCACAGCCAATATTGGCCTGTTCTCTGCCCTCAAACTGCCCCCCCTGATGCCCGATGTGACGCTCAGCCTGGAGGTGGCTCCCCCCGCCAGCTTTGAGCGCAAGGAAGATCGCACCTACCTGGTCTGGGAGATGGGTAAGCCGCCGGATGTGGTCATTGAGATTGTCTCCAAGCGCAAAGGGGAAGAGCTGGGCCGCAAACGCAAAGACTATGCCCGCGCCGGCGTCAGCTACTACGCGGTCTACGATCGCACAGCGGGCGTAGCCTCTCCCTTGCGGCAACTAAGGGAACTGCAGGGATCCCCTCTGGCCCTTTTTCAGCGGCGGGG
>NZ_JANSIC010000446.1:0-778 GCF_047461955.1 Synechococcus sp. R55.7 | reverse complement strand
GCTTTTGGCTCTCGCCAAGGTCATCCCCATCCCCCGTCTCAGTTGGCCGCCCGGCTGCAACTGCCCCCTGAACAGGCCGCGTGGGGCCATCAGGTGCATGGCTGCAACTGGGTTTGGGCAGATGGGATCACGGAAACCCTTGGACAGAAGGGAGAGCAGGACTGCTCTGTTGGTCAAGGGATCCCTACCCGTTCTCAGGCGGATGCGGTCATTGCCCGCCGCCAAGGAGATTCTGCCTGGGTCTGCACCGCTGACTGTGTGCCGATTTTGGTGGCCAGCCAAGAATGGGTGGCAGCCATTCACGCCGGGTGGAGAGGCACTGCTGCGGGGATCTTGTCCAAGGTGCTGCAGGAGTTTTTACAGGCGGGGATCCCTGCTGCTGGGATCCGCGTGGCCATCGGGCCTTCCATTTCGGGGTCGGTCTATCAGGTGTCAGAGGAGGTGGCGGAGCTGGTGCTGAACAGTTTACCCCCGGGGCTGGATGCCCGCGCCGCCCTGTTGCCCGATCCTCTGCCTGGCAAGGTTCGCCTGGATCTGCGCTGGGTCAACGGTGCCCAAGCCCAAGCCCAAGGGATCCCCCCTGAACACATTGCCGTCAGCCCCCATTGCACCCTCAGCCAGCCCCAAGATTTCTTTTCCTACCGCCGCGATGGATCCCTGAAGGATGAGCAGGGCCGTCATTGCGTGCAGTGGTCGGGAATTGGACTGCGGTCGTAGGCAGACTTGACCCAGTTCTGCCCGGAGGAACGGGAAGTAGTGGCTATAATTGCGCTCAAGA
>NZ_JANSIC010000445.1:0-780 GCF_047461955.1 Synechococcus sp. R55.7 | reverse complement strand
TACACTCGAAACACGGCTTGCGCCAGCCCCAAAGCGCTCCGCGCCGCCAACACGACAGCAATCTTTTACCGGCCATGTCTCCTCTAACTTCGCCTCTTGCCAGTGCCCCCTCGGGATCCCCGACAACTGCCGAGCTGTTTGCCGAGCATGTGATGGCCACCTATGGGCGCTATCCCCTGACCTTGGTGCGCGGGCAGGGGTGTCGGGTTTGGGATGAGCAGGGGCGGGAGTACCTGGACTTTGTGGCCGGCATTGCCACCTGTACCCTGGGGCATGCCCACCCGCTGTGGATTCAGGCGCTCACCGAGCAGGCACAACAGTTGCACCATGTTTCCAACCTTTACTACAACCAGCCGCAGGCACAACTGGCTCAATGGCTGACCCAGCACTCCTGTGCCGACAAGGTGTTTTTCTGCAACTCAGGGGCGGAAGCCAATGAGGGAGCCATTAAGCTGGCTCGCAAGTATGCCCACACGGTGCGCGGGATCCAAGATCCGATGATCCTCACCGCCCATGCCAGCTTCCATGGCCGCACCCTGGCCACCATTACCGCCACCGGCCAGCCCAAATACCAAAAAGACTTTGCCCCTCTGGTGCCCGGCTTTGATTACGTTCCCTACAACGACATCGAGGGCACAGCAGCGGTGTTGGAGCGCTGGGGCGAGCGGGTGTGTGCCGTGCTGTTGGAGCCGTTGCAGGGGGAAGGGGGGGTTGTGCCGGGGGATCCCGCCTATTTTCAATGGTTGCGCCGGATCTGCAGCGAGCGGGGCATTCTGCTGA
>NZ_JANSIC010000444.1:0-782 GCF_047461955.1 Synechococcus sp. R55.7 | reverse complement strand
TAGGGTGCCGGAGGCATAGCACTGTCGCGTCAGCGGTGCGGAGCACTATGATGTGGGCGGGATCCCAACCGAACAGCCATGCAACCCTTGCACATCTTGCTGGCAGAAGGCAACCCTCATCTGCGCAGCTTGCTGTGTTGGCATTTGCAACAGGCCGGACACCAAGTTTGGGAAGCAGAGACCCTTCGCCAAGCAAAGACTCTGCTGCAACAGCAGCCCATTCACCTGCTGATTTTGGATGCGGAGCTGTCCAACCGCGGCGGGCTGCAATTGTGCCGGTGGGCCCATCGCCAGTACGATCTGCTGATTTTGCTACTCTCCCACCGGGGATCCGAAGCGGACATTATCGCCGGCCTAGAAGCAGGAGCGGACGATTACCTCACCAAGCCCTTTAGTATGCAACTGCTGGATGCCCACCTTCTAGCCTTGGCTCGGCGGCGACAGCGTCATATCCCCCCTACCTTTCTGCAGTACGGGGATCTCAAAATTGACCTGGTGCAACGGCGCGTTGCCCTGGCCGGGGAAGGGATCGACCTCACGCCTCAGGAGTTTAGCCTGCTGATGGTGCTGGTGCAGGCGGATGGGGATCCCGTCTCTCGTCTAGAGCTGCTGGAGCGAGCGTGGCCGGATTCCACCGATAACCCTCGCACCGTCGATACCCATATCCTCTCGTTGCGCAAAAAGCTGGAACGGGATCCGCGCCAGCCCAGCTTGATCCACACAGTGCGCAATGTCGGCTACTGCTTCGGTCTCAACCCCCCGCTGCCTCAGGAACAGAAAAC
>NZ_JANSIC010000443.1:0-784 GCF_047461955.1 Synechococcus sp. R55.7 | reverse complement strand
CCTTCAGGGCTCCGCTTGAGAGAAAAAGCATTTCCAGGCACAAACCCCAATCCAGTTGACAAGGGTGTGGGCGACAATGGTGACCAACAGGTTTCCCGACAGCCACAAGCCAATCCCCATGAGGATACCAACCCCGCTGGCCCAGACGGCATAGGGCCAGCCCTGCCATCCCAGCCAATGCAAGGCGCCAAACAAGAGGCCGCTCAGCAGGATCCCGCCTGTCCACCCTAAGGGGCTGGCCACCAGAGCTGACAGCAGCACACCGCGAAACAGCCATTCCTCGCTCCAGCCCGGCAGCAGGCCCACCCAAAAGACATCTCCCCACCGCAAGGGATCCGCCACCCAGTGTAAATAGGCAGTGGCTGCCCGACGATAAGCCGGCCAGAACCGGTAAACCCCCCCGCTGAGCAGAGCCACCCCTAGCCCCAGCCCCGTTCCCCACGCCAAGGCCAGGGGATCCCAGCGAAACGGCACGGGAAAGGAGGATCCCAGCCAGATCCAGAGACCCACAATGAGAGCCGAAAACAGGGTGGTGATGCCCATTCCATTCAAGATCTGTTCGCGTGTGCAGGGCTGAATCTGGGAAGTCATGGAGGGGATCCCTAGGCTTCGAACTCCGGAGGGTTAACAGCAGCTGCTGTTTTTATCATCGTTTATCTCAGCGGTCCTAGCAGGTTGACAGCAGCTACAGAGCGTCCCTCAAAACTGCCTCAGCTTGTAAGCCAGCATGGATATGAGCCTTGAGTGTGACCAAAGGGACTCAATCGCCCCCTTGCTCTGTCTT
>NZ_JANSIC010000442.1:0-790 GCF_047461955.1 Synechococcus sp. R55.7 | reverse complement strand
CTGTTGCAAATGTCGGAAGAGGTGTTTTTGCTGCGGCAGGAGCGGGCCCAATTGCGGGAGCAGTTGGACTTCAAAGATCGCGTTCTGGCCATGCTGGTGCATGATTTGCGCAGCCCCCTGACGGCCACGGCTCTGGCGGTCGAAACCCTGCAGCAGGGGCGCGAGGGATCCCTGGACAAAGCGCTGGAACGGCAGTTGTTCGACCATGCCCGCCAGCAACTGCGCAAGATGGACAGCATGATCACCGATATCCTGGAGTCGGCCCGTGGCGCTGCCTCGGAGCTGAGGATTCGAGCCGTAGAAACCCAGTTGCCCGGCTTGTGTCAGGCGGTGATCGAGGAGCTATGGCCGCGCATTCAAGGCAAGCGGCTGCAGTTTCAAGCGGATATTCCCGTGGATCTGCCCTCTGTTCACGTGGATCCCGACAAGATCCGCCAAGTTCTGTTCAACCTGCTGGACAACGCCATCAAGTACACCCCCGCCGGGGGATCCATCCGCCTCGATGTCCTCCATCGCACCAGCCAAAAGGTGCAGGTGACCGTCAGCGATACTGGCCCTGGGATCCCGGAAGCCGACCAAGAGAGCATCTTCTCCGATTCTGTCCGTCTGTCCCGGGATCAACAGCAGGAGGGCTATGGCATCGGCCTTTCCCTCTGCCGACGGATCGTGCGCGCTCACTACGGCCAGATTTGGGTGGAGTCTTCCTTGGGCAAAGGCAGCAGCTTTCATTTCACTTTGCCCGTGTATCGGCTCTGCAAGGGCTAGCCGGGAGCTGGCTCCCCATGGGTGT
>NZ_JANSIC010000441.1:0-790 GCF_047461955.1 Synechococcus sp. R55.7 | reverse complement strand
AGGGTGGATCCCATCAGCAGCAGGGCACACAGCTCGCCAGCCGAAAGTGGGCGGGTTTCCATACGCAGCTCTAGAGAATCGGCACCAAGGGATCCCGGCATGCCCAGAGATCCCGTGTTGGCGGTCACCGCCCGTAAGCTGGCATCGTAGATGGCCCGTTTCGTCGGGTTGCTGAGGACAAGGTAGGCCTCCTGCAACTCTTGGAAGCAGCGAATGGCCACTTCCGGAGCCAGGGGAGAAGTATCGGGATGGTAGCGCTTGCTCAATTGCCGGTAGGCCCGCCGGATGGCCTCAGGAGATGCCCCTGGAGACAGACCCAGCCGTTGGTAGTAGGTGAGGGAAGTCAAGGAGCGCATGCAACCTATGGAGGAGCAAGACTACAGGGGCAGCAAAACCGCTTTCAGGGGAGCACAGCTCTAGTCCAGTGTAATCACTCGCGCAGACACCGGGATCCCTGCAGCAAGCCTCTATTCTTCCTCATCCTCTTCAGACTTAGCTTTGGGATAGTAGAAACCGGTGTTGCGACCGCTGAGAATGGCGCGCCCAATGGTCATGGCTCGCTGGGCCTGGAGCTTAGCTTTGCCCAGCCAGACGGCGTAGCGCCTGCGACTGCGGGCTTTAGAAGTTTTCTTCTTAGGAACAGGCATGGCTTCGCACAAAAACACAGCCTTACTAGGCTAGCATTGAGGCTGCGCTGCCGATCCCAGCTTTATTCAGGCAAGTAGCCTATCAGTGGTTGACCAAAAGGCGCGGCAAGCCCCGTCCTTCAGGGCAGGGAAGGATAGCGCCG
>NZ_JANSIC010000440.1:0-794 GCF_047461955.1 Synechococcus sp. R55.7 | reverse complement strand
TGGGATCCCAGCCGGTGGTGATCATCGGCAACAGCGTTGCAGAGCAATAAGAAAGGAGTGTTTCTTGCTGGATAAGGTGCTTAGGCAGTGGAAGGAGCGGCTGTTGGCTCCAGTGCTGCAAACCCCTCTCCAACAGGTGCATCCCCTAGCCATTACCCTGTCGGGGTTTGCCATGGGCCTGGCCTCTGGGACAGCGGCAGCTTACGGGGCCTACGGGTGGGGGCTGGGCCTGTGGTTGCTGAACCGGTTTATGGACGGGCTGGACGGCACGTTGGCTCGTCTGCAGGGACGGCAAAGCGATCTGGGGGGCTACCTGGATATGCTGCTGGACGTGGTGGTCTACGCAGTCGTTCCCCTGGGGCTGGCCTTTCACCAGGGATCCCTGCTGGGCTATGCTTCTCTGGCTCTGATGCTGGCCAGCTTTTACATCAACCTTTGCTCCTGGATGTATTTGGCAGGGCTGTTGGAAAAACGGCGTTCGCGACAGCGTTGCGGAGCAACAAGGACGGATGGCACTGTCGGGGCGGGATCCCTGGATGAACTGACCAGCTTAAGTATGCCGTCGGGGCTTATCGAGGGCAGCGAAACCATCTTTTTCTACGGCTTGTTTTTCCTTTTCCCGGAGTACATGGTGGGCTTGTTTGGGCTGATGGCGATTCTGGTGCTCTTGAGTGCTGTGCAGCGGTTGGTTTGGGCGCTGGGATCGCTTTCTGCTCCAAGGTGAGCCCGGAAAGGGTCTGTTACTATGGCTCCGTCCGGCTGGCGCGAGTTGGGTTACAAGGGTTCCCCATCAG
>NZ_JANSIC010000439.1:0-794 GCF_047461955.1 Synechococcus sp. R55.7 | reverse complement strand
AGTAACTTGGCTCAGCAGGTCTGCAGGCGGCTGGCCGGCGCCCGTAAAGTTGCCCGACAGAAAAACCGCCCCGTCAAAGCGTTCAAAGGGGGCTTCGCTACCTACGATTCACGTATCTTTTCGTTCCGCGAGAAAGACTGGACGGTGTCGCTGACCACGGTGGAAGGCCGAGAACGCTTTGAGCTGGCGATTGGCCGTTACCAGAGAGAACAGTTGGCGGGCTCCAATCCAAAATCTGCCACTCTGGTCAAGCGCAAAGACGGTTCCTACTTCATTCAAATCTGTGTGGAAGCGGAGCCATCCCCACCTCAAGGCACGGATAGAGTGCTGGGCGTGGATTTGGGCAGGACGGATATTGCTCATACATCGGAAGGAGATAACTGGAATGGACAGCAGTTGAACAAAGTCCGAGACCATCACTCGCGGTTGAGGGCGGTACTTCAACGCAAAGCCAGTAAGGGCACCCGCAGTTCGCGGCGCAGATGCAGAGAACTGCTGCAACGGCTGTCTGGCAAGGAGAGACGCTTTCAGGCGTGGGTCAATCATCGCATCTCCAAAGCTATTGTCTCTAGGGCAAAAGCCACAAACAGCGCTATTGCTCTGGAAGACTTGACAGGGATCCGGGAAAGGGTCAATCAACAGCCACGCAGCAAAGCCGAACGGCGCAGGGCCAACAGTTGGGCGTTTTATCAACTCCGTCAATTTTTGGAGTACAAGGCTCTGCGTGCAGGGGTTGCTTTGATTCTTGTTCCGCCTGCCTACACGTCGCAGACCTGCCACCGGTGTTTGCACAT
>NZ_JANSIC010000438.1:0-796 GCF_047461955.1 Synechococcus sp. R55.7 | reverse complement strand
GAGCAACTGAGAGCGGATCCCGGCTTATTCACAAAACTTCATGACCTTTGTATTCATGCTCTTCTACATGCGCGTCTATGGGCGCGGGGCTGAGCGGCTTGTACAACCAGTAGCCTTGTACAGCAAAGTGGGCCTGCTGATAGAAATGGAGGGCGGCCTGGTTATGGCGATAAACCTGCAGGGTGATGGCCGCCAGCTGCTGCTGGGATCCCCAGCGTTCCACCTGTTGCATCAAAGCTCTGCCCAGGCCCTGCCGGCGATGGGCGGGATCCACCCAGAGCAGAAAAATGTAGGCTACCCGCCGATGGGTGGCTTGATCGGTGGAGATGCCGGCCCAAACACAGCCCACCGGCTCTGCAGTTTCTTCTTTCAAGATCCACCAGCAGGGGGTGCGGGGTGGGTCGAAGAGGCGATCCAGCGTCTCTTCCAGGTGATCCCAGTTGCTTTGCTCTGGAAAAGATTCCTGCAACGTGGCCTGCAATCCTCGTCGCACCCAGGGCCGATCCCAGGCTGAACCGATGCGCCAACGATAACCCACAGGCAGAGGGATCCCTTGTTCAGCCATCCTCAGGCATTTGCAGAAAGGGCCACAGGCGTCGCTTCTTCTAGAGGGGCAGGCTGGGCCATATCCTCCGGCAGAAACGAGCGAATGCTCACCACCACCAGGGTAAACAGAAACACCAGCAGGATGAGAGCGGGAAAGATATATTGCCGCAGGATGCTCATGCTTCTACATAATCATTTCAAGTTTCTACAGCATAGCGTGCAGGGAGGGATCCCTGGGCAGCTTTTCGGA
>NZ_JANSIC010000437.1:0-797 GCF_047461955.1 Synechococcus sp. R55.7 | reverse complement strand
CCCCTTGGCCAATACCCCGCCTCCTGCTGATATGGACAACCCCGGCCCCAACTACTCCATTCGTTTGGCTGAAGTTCAGGTGCCGGGGCGAAACCCCGAGGTCTATGTCATCCAAACCTTTCGGGATAGGGGCGGGGAATGCATCGACCGACGTAGCAGAACCATCATTGCAGGGGTTCCCTGCAGCTTTATGATGGGAGTCAGGGTCTACCATCGCTTTTCCTTTAACCCAAACACTCGGCAAGCTCTTCCTGGCCTGCGCACTGAGACGGTCTCCGCCAATCAGAACTTGGCCAATGCCGATGTGTGGCTCTTTCCCATGGCCAGCTCGATTGTGGAAGTCAACCTGGCTGCCAATTTGGGGGATGTTTGCCGGGCCATTTTGGCCGATGTTCAAGCTAGGGGTGGGATCCCGACCAACAACTGCAATGCCTTCCCGCTGCCCAGCCCAAGCCCTACCTCGCTTTGAAGCGACGGGTAAGCTCCTCCTGCAGGCTCACAAAAAGGTGGTGTTTTCCTATGTTCAAGGTTTTTCGCCACAGGGTTTACCAGAGTGCGGGGTTTACCCTCATCGAGCTTTTGGTGTCGCTGGTGGTAGCCTCGATCTTTCTGTTGGCCACGGGCATGATCGTCATTGAAACCATGCGGGTGGATCGGGAAGAGACGGGGCGCACTCAGGTGCAGGCGGAGCTGACCCAGGCCATGCAGTTTATCCAGCAGGATCTGGCAGAGGCGCTTTACATCTACAACGATGCGGAACAGCCCAACGGAGACGGAACGCCAGATCTCATCCAAAA
>NZ_JANSIC010000436.1:0-798 GCF_047461955.1 Synechococcus sp. R55.7 | reverse complement strand
GCTCTTTCCTCTCTGCTCCCTTGAAGATTAAAGAACTGAAGTTCAGTATAAAGCCAACTCAGAGACGGCTCCAAATGCCAAGGCGCTCCTGCTGGGCTTTTTCTTGTAGGCCACCGTAGTAGCTGTCGTACTTGATGTTGTGGCTGTAGGGGATGATGCGGGCCAGGCCATTGCGCACCAACATGGCGTTCATCTGATGGCCTTCTAACCAGACATAGGCCTCCACCAAGCCCGTAGCATCTACGTTGCGCAGCAGCTTATCCCCTTCCAGCTTGACGGTGCGGTAGAGGATGCGCTCCCGCATCAGTTCAATGGCTTGCTGGTAATAGGGGTTTTCTTCCGGGCTGAGACCCTCGATCCCGGCCAACCGGATTAGGCGCATCTTCTGTTCCCCTTCGATTTGCACCACTAGGGTGTCGCCGTTGACCACCCGCACCACAACCGCATCTGGGTAGCGATCGAAGCGGTGGTTGTCGAAGTAGAACGGGGTATCGGGAACGACCCGGGGCTCTCCAAACCCGTGGCTGGGAAGGACGGGTATGGCCAGAAGCAATCCCAATGCAGCAGAGCCGAGAGCAATACGCTGGAACATGACCTTAATTCCCCACTTTGGACGCAGCCCCCTCTTCTTTTCCCGCCGGGGAGTTTCCGGTGGCAACGCTCAAAGTGTAATGGTAGCGGCAACTCTCCAGAAAACAATCCCACCGCAGATTTGAATTGGCCAGCGGTAGATCCGCCGTTGGTTGGGTTGCCCAAGGCTCCCAGGCGACTGAGCCATTCCTGCTCGCTTTTCTTCAG
>NZ_JANSIC010000435.1:0-806 GCF_047461955.1 Synechococcus sp. R55.7 | reverse complement strand
ACACAGATCAGGGATCCCAAGCTGCACAGGATCCCATCTTCTTCCAGGAGGCCAAAAGCGGTGACGAAAACCCCCATTGCCGGCAGGGTGTTGGTGCCTGGAACGGGGATGATCATGGAAATCCCCATCAAGCCGATCCAGGTGCCCAGCCAGACTTGGCCGAGCCGTGTGGTGCAAAGCTGCTTCCAACGGGGGCGGGCAATTTTTTCAATGCGCTGCAACCATGGGATCCCAGCCTGCACCCACTTTTGAAAATGCTTCCGTTCAATAGAGGTCTGCAACACCCATTTCGGCAGCCAAGGAGTGGTTCGCCCTGCCAGCATTTGTGCGGCCAGCAACAGGATGACCACGCCAAAGGGAGTGGAATAGCCGGGAGCCGGCAGAGGCAAAGCAGAAGGGAAAGAGAGCACCGCCAAAAACAAGCCAAAACTGCGCTCGCCCGCCAGTTTTAGAATGTCTTCGATGCGGATCAACCCTTCCGGGGAGGGTTCGGGTTGCTCTGGGCTCTCGGGAAGGCGGGAAAACCGGGCTAGCTCTTGAGACAGACGGGCCATAGAGGGGGCAGGGCTGGAGCGGGCAAAGTTTGGCAACGGGTGGGCACTACCTGGAGGGCCAACGATAGCCTACTGCAAATTCAAGTTGTGTTGGATATCTTGAGCAAAGGGGTGGTTTCGGAGAGGTGACATGCTCGGTGACAGGTTCAAGAGGGCCGTAAACATCAGCAGCCTTGAGCGACAGCAGAAGGCTCCGACTCAGTTCCGCAAAGGGGGGCGTGGGCTGGGATGGCTCCTGCTGCTGGGATCCCT
>NZ_JANSIC010000434.1:0-806 GCF_047461955.1 Synechococcus sp. R55.7 | reverse complement strand
GGGGTTTGAATAGGAAGGATAGAGATGTCCAATGCGTTCAAAGGCTTGTTTCCGCATCCAAGCCCCGTAATACCGGACATCTGCTGCCAATCCTTGGGCACCCCGCCAGGCTGAGATATGCTTCTTAGCCCGATCTTCAGGGTTGATGGGGGCTTTGTCCTTAAACTTCGGCGGAATCTCGATCAATGCCTTGTTGATCAGCACCGCCACCGGGTTGAGATCGCTGGCATGGGCCTCTAACCCCAAGCGCTGCGCTTCCAACGGGATGGATCCGCCACCGGCAAAGGGATCGTAAACGGGCGGCGCGTACTTGGCGATGTATTCTCTAACGGCTGCCGGATCCGTAGGGGGATCTTCTCTTCGATCCCAGGCTAGACATCGGGCAATTTCTCGCTGCGCTGCCTCCAGCACGCCGGAGTTTGGATCGTTCACGTCATCCCAGGACACCAGACCCCGCACGACCCGCTTCCCCTGTTCGATCTCTATGCGGCCCAGGATGTTGAACAGCCGCTGCCGCTCTCGCTCTTGGTCGGCCTCGGTGGGGAACTTGTCCGGCCAACTGGAAGGGTCATCGACCAGGGAAGCCCAGAGCACTGCCCGACAGGCTGCTAGGGGTCGCCGCGCCCACCAGAGATGTAGGGTGCTGGGGTGACCATGGCGGATGGATTTCTCGCGAGCCGATTCCAGATTGATGGCTTCGAGGGGCAGGGCAACTTCAATCAGCTTCTTGCGGCGGCTCATTAGACAAAGGTCAGCTAGAAATTGCAGGAGCCCCGCACTGTACCCGTAGGGTCGGTGTCGGGAGG
>NZ_JANSIC010000433.1:0-811 GCF_047461955.1 Synechococcus sp. R55.7 | reverse complement strand
ACAGGGCTGTTTTCACGGATCATGGCTAGACTCTAGGGTTGACACCGAAGGGCAGGAGCTGAAAAGTTAAGGGATCCCTAAACCAGGTTTGGATTTTGGGCCTAAGGATCCCCTATAGCTCTATTGGGAGTGGCGATTGAGGATGTCCCGAATTTCTGCCAGCAAGACCACTTCTGATGGGGGCGATATAGAAGGAGATTCTTCCTCCTTTCGCTGTAGAGTGTTGATCGCTCTCAATAGTAAGAAGAGAGCAAAAGCGATAATCACAAAATCAAACACAGCTTGCAGAAAGCTACCGTAGTTAATCGTAACTGGATCTTCAGGACTTCCACCGATTTTCCAGACCAAGTTCTGGAAGCTCACTCCACCAATCATCAAGCCTAAAACTGGAGTAAACAGATCTGCTACAAAAGAAGTCACGATCTTCCCAAAAGCACCTCCAATAACAACGCCAACAGCCAAATCTAAGGCATTGCCCCGGCTGATGAACTTTTTGAACTCCTCCAGAAATGCCCTCATGGGGAACTTCTCCTGCCTAGCCTTACGGTTCAAAACTCCTTGATTATCCCCTCTCCCCCCCTGCATCCATGCGCTGTTTGCAACGTCGCCAAGCCCTTGGGCCGCCTCTGGCTTCAGGGGATCACAGCCCTCTGCCTTGGGAGTTACCTAACCCCTTACCCTTCTCCTGAAAATGGCAGCGCCTGCTCCCACAGCGTGTCAGCGGCCTCGCCCACTTGCTCAGCTTCGCATTGGGAGCAATCCCCTAGCCGACGGATCCCTCTAACTTCAGGCTCAGCAATCGATCGGCTTC
>NZ_JANSIC010000432.1:0-811 GCF_047461955.1 Synechococcus sp. R55.7 | reverse complement strand
CTGACGGCCACGGGCGACTTAGCGGCAGCAGCAGCGCGATTTTCCTCTTCCTCAGGAGGGACAACGGCAAACTCGATGTGATTGAGCAGGGTGGTCACGAAGGCGAAGAGCAGGAAAGGCAGGGAGATCACCAAAATCAGAGCAATGGTGAGAAAAGCGTAGAGGGGGCTATTCATCAGGGAGAGGGCAGCGGCCAAGCTGGCAAAGATGACAATCAGCCAAACGATGATCTGGCCGTAGATATCTCCAAAGGAGAGGGTGCAGGTGAAGCGGTAGCGGGTGTGGGTGTTCATGGCAGTTCCTCTGGATAGCCTGGATGGTTCGATCCTAAGGACAGATCAAGCCCCATCCTGAGAAATATGTCGAGATTTTAGACGAGAGACGAGGAGATGCCTCTCTTTGCTAAGAAATATCTCAAGAATCGGCTGAGAAAGAGGGGATCCGCCGTCTGGAAGGAGGCAGGATGCTACCCTCAAGATTGGGAACCGTTTCTTGCAGGCAGCAGCCATGTGTATTTGTATTCACTGCTACTACGTGGATCGCTGTACCACCTACCATGCCGTGGAAGCGCAGCATCAGCAACCTCATCTCACACTGACGCCGGATTTTGAGCCGCAGGGCCCCCAGATCAATGTCAATATCCGCAATGGGGGCACCGAGATGGAATGGGATGTGGTGGGCTGCCAGAGCTTTCGCGAGGAACGGAACAAATGGGCGCGACTTCGTCCCTATGAGGCGGTTCCCACGTAAGATCCAAGAGCGGCCTGGATTTCCAGGGAGTTTCTTGCCCGGCCAGGTTAGAACTCTTCAG
>NZ_JANSIC010000431.1:0-812 GCF_047461955.1 Synechococcus sp. R55.7 | reverse complement strand
CAGCTCCGCCAAGGTTTGGGCCACCCGCTGCACGTAAGCCGGCTCGTTGCGTTTGCCGCGGAAGGGGGTGGGAGCCAGAAAAGGGCAATCGGTTTCCACCAAAAGCTGGGATAGGGGCACCTCCAAGGCCGACCGGCGGACAGTCTCGGCATTTTTGAAAGTGACAATGCCGCTGAAGCTAATGAAGCAGCCCAGCTCGACAAACAGCCGCGTCTCCTCCGGGGATCCGCTCCAGCAATGCATCACCGCCCGCACTGGCCCCCCCGTGGCCATGGCCTCCTTGAGGATGGCGTAGGTGGCTGCTGCCGCCTCGCGGCAATGGACGATCAACGCCAGATCCTGCGCTTGGGCAATGGCAATCTGGGCCCAGAAGGATTCTTTTTGCCGCTCGATATCCGCCGGGTTGGACTTGTAGAAATCCAGGCCCGTCTCCCCGATAGCCACCACTCGCTCGTCGCTGGCGGCCAGGTGGGCGATCTTTTCGGCCAAATCGGGCTGCCACTGGCCCGCCTCCAAAGGGTGCAGCCCCACCGACAAAAATACTTCCGGATACTGGTCGGCAATGGCCTGCAACTGGGGGAATTCTGCTGGTGTTACACAAGAATGCACCAAACGCCGGATCCCCGTCTGACGCCAGCGCTCGGCCACCTGGGGCAGATCCGCGGCAAAATCGGGGTAATTGAGGTGGACGTGAGTATCCACCAAAGGAGCAGCAGGTAAGACGGCGGTGCTCAAGGCTCAGCTCCCCAACAATCGTGTTGCCAACCTTATCCAATTGTAAAAGCTGTCCCCGGCCTGCTTGGGATCCCTTC
>NZ_JANSIC010000430.1:0-812 GCF_047461955.1 Synechococcus sp. R55.7 | reverse complement strand
GCCTTCAGGCCGGGGAGGATGTCAAACGAACGACACTTGCTTTCTGAGCCACTAACCTTGTAGAAAGACAAGGGCGAAAGGGCGGCTTTGATGCGGCGCCGCATTCTACAGCTTTGCATCCTCGGCTGGACGATGCTCCTCGTCCTGGCAGTGGGGGGCAGGGGATCCCTTCCAGTTCCCCACTTTTTTGGCATTGAAGCCCTGCAAGCCCAGGCTCAAACTCAAGCCGGAGAACTGCCGCAGCCGATGCGGCTCAAACTCCCCCCCGGCCTGGATCGCTACGCCTACGACAAGGCGGTGGGAGACTACTTTGAGGAAATCGAGCCGCTTTTGCCAGGTGGAGCCTATGCCCAGTGGGCCTTCTATCCCGTCCCTATCTACATCCAAGGGGATCACCCCCAGTGGAAGGCCTCCGTGGAGCAAGCGGTGAAGGAGTGGTCGGCCTACATCCCGCTCAAGGTGGTGGCCAAAGAGGAGGAGGCTTTCTACGGGATGAGCATTTACCGCGTTCCTCCTATTGGCGGCGGGGTGGCTGGGGCGGCCCGCCCGGAGTTTTTCTTCGCCTCCGATGGCTCTTTGTAGCAGCGGGTGCGCATCGTCATTGCAGAAGGACAGGGGTTGGCCGAAATAACGGCGGTGGCCCGACACGAGATCGGGCATGGGCTGGGGCTGTGGGGCCATAGCCCGAACCTGCGGGATCTGATGTATGGCGGACACCATGCGGCGGCTACCGGCAATCGGCGGGTGTTGCGGGTGCCCAACATTACCAAGCGGGATCTCAACACCCTCAAGCGCGTCTACGAGCAGCCCAC
>NZ_JANSIC010000429.1:0-817 GCF_047461955.1 Synechococcus sp. R55.7 | reverse complement strand
TTGGAACTATGATATTCCCGACATTGATAGACAACCCAAGTATCTCAAGGCACTAGTTTGTAGGCCTTTCCTTCCTGAATACTTTCCAGGCTATGAAGTTTATATTTGGATTGATGCAGATGCTTGGGTGCAAGACTGGTCTGCAATTGAGCTTCTTACCCTGGGAGCAATATACAAAAACCTTGCAGTTGTTCCTGAGTTGCTAAATACTCTCTTCGATCCCTATCCATTTTCGCATCAAGCTTTTCACCTCTCGAGATACATCAGGTACTTTGGACATGTATATAACCACCTATACATAAGACCAACTCTAAATGCTGGTGTATTCTCTGGAAGTAATTCCGGTATTCACTGGGTAGCATGGAAAAACAGACTGAGCCAAGCTATCTCTATGAGCCTCGATCTATACTCAGATCAGTATTCTCTAAACCTGGCTATTCATAATGACTTAGGGATAGATAACGTTCAAATTTTACCATTGTTTTGTAACTGGACAGTTCATAGTAAACTACCTCTATGGGATCCAAAAAGAAAGCTCTGGGTTGAGCCTTGGAAGCCTTACATCCCTTTAGGGATTCTACACATTTCCTATAAAGCTAAGGATAGAAAAACTCATGTAGCTCATACTACCGATGGCTTCAAAGTTGAAGCCAGTCTTTGGTATCCTAGAAGCCATTCTTCTCCAATCAGAAGGTATGACTATGTATCAGCTAATCAAAAGAAAATATATCTCGACTACAACTTCCCTCTAATGACTGCTATCGATCCAGGGCCTCATCCCTGGCCTTATCTACGGAAAGAAGTTCCTCACCTTTGG
>NZ_JANSIC010000428.1:0-823 GCF_047461955.1 Synechococcus sp. R55.7 | reverse complement strand
ATTTCTAGCTGAAGTGGCTCTTGCAGGTTTAGAGTGGCGATTGACTTGTAGTTGTGGCCATACTGGAGGGATGGCGTAAAGAACTGTAACCTCAGCAGTACACCAGAGTCATCTTGAAGTGCAGTGATGAAGTGCAGTGAAATAGTGCAGTAAAATTGTCTCTAAGGCGTTCTTTGTTCTTTGTGTTGGTTCTAGCTCCCCTTTCTCCTTAAAAAAAGAGGAGTTGTGAGTGAGAGAAAACCTACCCAAACATTACCTATGGTCAAAACAATCTTCAAGACAATCTCCTCTTCCACCCTGGGGTCGATGATGTTGCCTTTCTCCTGCCGCCAGCTTTGGATAACTGCCTTTCCCGCGTTGGCCGGAGTTACGGTGGCTATTGGTGGCCTTGGGGCGGGAGGATCCCTGTGGCAGGCAGGAGCAGCAGGTTTGGCCACGGGGATGACGGGCTATGTGGCTTCTGCTCTATCTGGAAGCGAGGCCAAAGCCAAAATCCAGCTTCTGCAGCACCTCGAAAATCGACAGAAGCAAAACGAAATCACTCCTTCAGACCTACAGCAACTGCAAAGCGAACTGGCCAACCTGCGTGCTGCCCTTGAAGATTGGGCAAAAGTCCAGCAGAAGGGGGTGGCTGCTGCCCAACCTTATGATGAGGCTCGTTCGCAAGCTCAAACTCCTCAGCTTCATTTTGAAACAGAGATCCAGATCCAATCTCAAGAAGAACGACTTCCTCAGTTACGCGCAGAAGAGCAAAGCCTGAAAGCCTCGATTGGAGATTTACAAGCCAAGAAAAAAAGGCTCATTCAGTCCCTCAAAGAGGGCA
>NZ_JANSIC010000427.1:0-843 GCF_047461955.1 Synechococcus sp. R55.7 | reverse complement strand
TGCGGCGATGATGACTTCCATCTTGGGGCTGCTCAGCAGGGGAATTGACCTGGGGTTGGTCAGATAAAGAGGGAAGGGGGAAGCCCAACTCAAAAGCCTCTCGTGCCAGCAAAGCCAGCAGAGACGGATTCAACTGGGCGCGTTTCACCCGCTCCTTGAGGCGATTCCACAGGTGTGCTCGGTGGATGCGTTCCAACTCTTCTCGCTGTTCACGTATCATGTTGTTCCCACCTCTCTTGTATCAATCCTAACTAAGCAACAGGGGAGCTGGTGTCAGGGAACTTTGATGGATTTTAGGAGATGGGATCCTCATTTTCTCCGAGTTGACCCGCCGGGATCCCTGGGGTTGCCAGCAGGGAACACCATTCACATCTGTAATTTCTTGTGTTGCAGCAAGCCCGTCTTCGGAATGTACAAGGGCGGGATCCGACAGTTTTTCTAGGGACATTTTGGGATCCCTGCGCGCCTTAGAGGTCTTCCACACAGGGAACTGCGGCCTTGACAGGGCCAGCTTGCCCCAATCTATCCAAAAAATGCTGCAGGAGCTGAAAACCGGGTGGGTTGAGGCTGTAGTAAATCCAGCGCCCCTGCTGGCGAGCATTGACCAATTTCGCATCCCGCAGGTTTTTTAGGTGAAACGAGAGCTTGGATTGGCTCACCTTCAGCTCTTCGCAGAGATCACAAACACACAACTCACGCCCCTGCAGCAGTTGCAGCACGCGCAGGCGAATCGGGTCAGAGAGGGCGTGGAATCCCTCCCGCACCTGCTCATCTGTCAAATTCCCCTCTACCTCAACCAGGAACGAAACCATCATTCAACCAGGGTAGCAGGAGTTTTGCGCT
>NZ_JANSIC010000426.1:0-847 GCF_047461955.1 Synechococcus sp. R55.7 | reverse complement strand
TTTGAGCGCCACTTTACCCGCTATGCCCCTGGCTCGGTGTTGGTCAAGTTCGGCCATACCCATGTCCTTTGCACCGCCAGTGTGGCCGAAGAAGTTCCCCCTTTTCTGCAGAACACCGGCCAAGGCTGGCTGACGGCTGAGTACCGCATGTTGCCCGGAGCCACGCAACAACGACAGCCGCGGGAAATGTTGAAACTATCGGGCCGTACTGCCGAGATTCAACGGCTCATCGGGCGCAGTCTGCGCGCCGCCTTGGATTTTCGCAAGCTGGGATCCCGTACCATCACCGTCGATGCCGATGTGCTGCAGGCCGATGGCGGAACGCGCACCGCCGCGATCACAGGGGGCTATGTGGCTCTGCACGACGCCATCACTTGGCTGTACAAACAGGGGGCGCTGGATCCGGCCCAGGGATCCCCGCTGCGGCAGCAGGTGGCGGCCCTTTCAGTAGGAATTGTGCAGGGAGAGGTACTTGTGGATCTGTGCTATGAGGAAGACAGCCAAGCCGAGGTGGACATGAACATTGTTATGAACGAGCAGGGATCCTTCATCGAGATCCAGGGCACTGCCGAAGCCGCCTGCTTCAGTCGCCCGCAACTGCTACAAATGTTGGAGATGGCCCAAGCCGGGATCCAAGAATTGCTACAAGCCCAACGGCAGGCTCTCAATTTAGAAAGATAGAGCCATAGCCGGACCCTAGCCTTGCAATGGTAATCCTTCAAGGCACTGCATATGGGATTGCATGGGTGTATATCCTGGTTGGCAAAGCGGTATTCCCTTGCTGTAAAGGAATGGCCGGGAAAGCTAAGATCAGCCAGTTGTTAAAATAAGTGAGCTCTCTGAAGCT
>NZ_JANSIC010000425.1:0-848 GCF_047461955.1 Synechococcus sp. R55.7 | reverse complement strand
AGCAGCTCCCACCCGTTGAACCTGAGTTTTGAAGCTGCCATCTCGCTCCAACCATATCTGCCTCAGGGCAGGGGGAATTACCTCCAGGCCAAACTGGGGGCTCTTGGGACGAAATTGCACACAGGTTGAGGGACAAGCCAGGTAATCAACCCCCTCCCGCCGGCGGTGCAGGTCTTGGTGAATATGGCCGAATACAACGAGGCGGATGTGGTCGAACTCGTCCAGAACCCCAAACAACCGCTCCGGCTGCTGCAGGGCACTTTGATCCAGCCAGGCAGAATCCACCGAAAAAGGGGGATGGTGCAGGGCCAACAAAACATGGTGTTGGGCAGCTTTGCTCCGCTGCAATTCCTGTCTCAGCCACAGCAGCGTGCGCTCC
Organism: Synechococcus sp. R55.7; assembly: GCF_047461955.1. Lineage (NCBI taxonomy): Bacteria > Bacillati > Cyanobacteriota > Cyanophyceae > Synechococcales > Synechococcaceae > Synechococcus > Synechococcus sp. R55.7. The sequence continues at coordinate 469 of NZ_JANSIC010000425.1, read as the reverse complement.
GTCAGGTAACCGCTATCTTTGCCGGGCACGAGGGAGTTCAACAAAATAAAGCTCCAATTTTCCCGGCTGAAGCTCTTGTCCCCAAATAGCCGCTCGGCATGAAGCTCTTGGTTCATGGTGTGCAGGCGATCGTGGTTGCCTGCCAACCAGTAAGTATCGATGGGGAGAGCCTGCAAATGGGCTCTCAAACGGGCGTAAGATGCCGCACTGCCATCTTGAGAGAGATCTCCGGTAAGCAGCAGCAGATCCGGCAAGGGATCCAGAGCGGCAATGGCCTTTTGCACCTGCAGGAAAGAGGCTTCCGTGTCCACCCCCAGCAGCCGGTGATGGGGCTTGGCAAACAGATGCAGGTCGCTGATCTGAACCACGTATACGGTCATAGAGCAGGCCCAAGAGGGTGGGATCCCATCTCCGCAGGTTTAAAACACTACCGTTTTACGTTTTAACACCAGATGGCCCGGCTGGAACC
>NZ_JANSIC010000424.1:0-849 GCF_047461955.1 Synechococcus sp. R55.7 | reverse complement strand
CCCGGTTGGTCGGCCAAAGCGGCCAAGCGCTCCTGCAAAGCCGGGATCGCTTCTCCCGGCAGAATGTTACTCGGGAATGCCGACGGGGGAGGATCCCCAAGCTGCGTCGTGGACTGTTCTGTCCGGCCAGCGGTGGTCGATTGCAGCAGTTGCGAGAGGCCCGCCATCGTCAGGCCCAGGATGAGACTTAAGCTCAGTCCCCTGAGCAACACTTGCCCGAGAGATGGAGAACGTCTCAAGCGGCGAGGCCGGGCAGCCCGTTGGCGCAGACGAGCAATGGCTTTCTGGCGAGCAAGACGCAGCGGTTGAGGACGGGAAACCAATAGGGATCCCCTGGGGGCAGGAAGCAGGCGACCAGATCCTGTTCGCAGCTTTGACTCCGCCGGAGGTGGGACGGCGTTCTTGGCAGGTTGTGGAGGGCGGCGGGGATCCCGCGACTTCTCTGGCAAAGGCCTACGGCCCGCTAGCGCGGATGGATCGGTGCCTTTCCTCTCCCTTGCTCTGGTCATAAGAACGATTGCCTTAACACCATACTTCTGACAGACACTGCTGGCAGTTTCACCGACTCCACTCCGGTGAGCTTGGCTTAATTAAACCCACATTAAACCCACAAATTGGCCAACCTGCCCTGACCTAGATTGCAAAACGCCCATCAAACCGTCCTCGCGACACGAAGCCTAGCAACAACCCCGCCAAAGGCAGGATGAGTCCCTGTTGCCAGAGCATCCACTCGGAGTCGTTTTAAAAACTTAGGTTGATCCGTGACCCCCCTTTCCCTCTGGAAGAGGGGCTGGGAATAGTCGCGGAAGCGGCGCGGAGCGCTTTTGCCAAGTCCAGGAAAACCGTCAG
>NZ_JANSIC010000423.1:0-852 GCF_047461955.1 Synechococcus sp. R55.7 | reverse complement strand
CTGATATCGCAATGCAGGTATCTAGAGATGGAAAAAGATCACTCGTTTTACTCATTGACATTGAAATTGATGAGCCATGGTTTCTTGAAGGTAATCTGTGTAGGCCAGCCCATACTGTGAATGATCCTAAGCAAAGTAAGCGTGATGCTTATCTAGCGGATAGAGGCTGGGTTGTAGTTCGGTTCTCAGAACGGCAAGTTTATGAAGAAAGTGAAAAGTGCATTAATCTCATCTTTTGCTTGGTTTCAGGTGTCTTGGGTGCATTAGATTCTAAACAGCCAGACTTATCATTTTCATTTCCAACGGACCACAAGAGATGGGGTGATCAAAGTGCTCTTAGTGAACCTAGATTTCTTCCTCCCTACTTTTAATTCCCAAGGTTGAGACTGGCCCTACCGGGATTGAATTGAGCTAACGCGCTGGTCCGAGACGCTGCTGCAGGATTTGTGCGGCCAGCAACACATCCAGGGGGGTGGTTAGCTTCAGATTGGATTCCTCCCCTTCGACGATGTAGACTGGCCAACCCAGCTTCTCGAATAGGGCTGCATCATCGGTTACCTGCCAACCCTGGGCCAGAGCCTCCCGATGGGCTTGCCATAGCATCGACAGGCGAAACCCCTGCGGCGTTTGCGCTGCCCACAGCCGGCTGCGTTCTGGGGTTGACTGAATTTGGATCCCTTTTGGGCCTGCCTCAGCGACTTTAATCGTGTCCTTGACAGGGATCCCCGCGATGAGACCATCCACCTGCTGCAAAGCAGCACTACAGCGATCGAACAACTTAGGGGTAGCTAGGCAGCGGGCCCCATCGTGGATCAACACCCGCTCTACTGTTCCCAGGTTATAGAGATACTC
>NZ_JANSIC010000422.1:0-856 GCF_047461955.1 Synechococcus sp. R55.7 | reverse complement strand
CGCGAACGAGAGCCGGGGGCAGAGGCACTCGGAAATAGATCCGTTTTTTGAAATAAGCACACATCTGTTCCACACATTCATCCCAGGAGAGGGGGGGATTGCCCAACACCCAATCGCCGCCACCAGGCAGATGGGCCACCCAATAGGCCACCATCTCGGCCACATCGGCAGCGTGGATAAAGTGGAAGCTGGCATCCACCCGCAAAAAGCGGATCAGATCCAGCCAGCGGAGAACGTCCTTGAGGCCGGCAGTGATGTGGGAGTAGGGGTGGTGGGGGCTGCCGCCAAAGAGCAGGGTGGGATAAAGGGTGAGCAGGCGCTCCGGCCAGAAGCCGCTTTCCTGCCGCCGCAGCAGCATCTCGTACTTGCTGCGGATGTAGTCGGTGCCGGCCCGTCCGGCGATGGCCAAAGGCTCCAGGGCCTGGTTTAAAAGGCTGGCTGTGGAAAAGTAGATCACCTGCTGACAGCGCTCCGGATCCAACAACTGAAAGAGCTCCAGGGTGTGGGTAACATTCACGGCCCAAGCCAGGGTGGGATCCCCCCAGGCTGCCGCCATGTGGATCAGCCCATCCATCTGCCGCAGCAGGGCAGCCTGTTCCCGGATGCGCAGGAGATCGCCGGGTACTAGGGTGATAGGGGCGGGCAGCCGTTCTAGGGGCAGCCGCAGGCGGCTGGTCTCGCGGATGAGAACGTACAGGTGGTAGGCGGGCCGCTCCGGAAACTCGGGATCCCTTTGCTGGGCCAGGCGCTCCAACACATAGTGCCCCAGGCAGCCGCTAGCGCCGGTAAGAAACAGGTTTCGCAAGAGGTCTTCCCAACGGGACTCGATGAAAAAAGCTTCTGACTAGTGTACCGC
>NZ_JANSIC010000421.1:0-862 GCF_047461955.1 Synechococcus sp. R55.7 | reverse complement strand
TCGCGCCAGCGGGACGGAGTCCTTGGACCCTCGAAGATCCCATTCTTCGGAACTGTCTTTTCAGGTCATCGAAATTGAGCTGACCCGACCGGATCGCCTGGTTTTTCCAGAGGATTTGGCTCAGCTTCAGCTGCCTGCCGGGATCAATGCCCAGCTGGGGGTGGTTCTGACGGGGCGGGCCCCCATTTGGCTGTATGGCTGGCTGGTGCATGAGTGCCACTTCACCCGTTGGGTGGCCTGTTATGACCCACGCTTGGGCGCGGTGGTGGTCTCCAGCCATACCCCCGAAGTGCGGGTGGGCCAGGTCATCCCCTGGGTGCAGGGAAGGCCGGGCAAGGCCTACGGCCCGCTGACGCGAACAGAATTGGCAGCGGCGGTGATGGTGGTGGGCCCCCCCGACAGTGGCAAAAGCCGTCTTGCCCGCGCCCTCTTCGAAGCTCTGCTGCCGGAGCATCCCGATATTTATCTGCAACGGGCCCATTGGGATGGGGAAGGCAATTGGACTTTAGACTTGCCACCAGAAGAGGCGAAGATCCTCAAGCACCAGTACCGGGGCTCTTTTACCCCCGAATTTTTCAGCTTCCATGCCCAGGCCATTCTGGCTTTGCGCCGGCAAAAGAGTTTGGTGATTGTGGATGTGGGCGGCAAGGTGGATCCGCAAAAGCAGCCGATCCTGGAAGCCTGCTCCCACTACCTGGTGGTCAGCCGGGATCCCGAGGCTATCCCTCTCTGGCACGAGTTTTGTCGAGACCGGGGCAATTTGCGCTGTGTGGCCATCCTGCACACCTCGCCCGGCCCTCCTCAAGTGCTCAAAGACTCACCTGAGTTGGAAATTCGCTGGGATCCCAACTCTCCTCCCCCC
>NZ_JANSIC010000420.1:0-868 GCF_047461955.1 Synechococcus sp. R55.7 | reverse complement strand
TGGTGATATTGGGCACAAAGCGGCCATCCATGACATCCACATGGATCCAGTCGGCTCCTGCCTCATCCACCGCCCGCACTTCCTCTCCCAAGCGGCTGAAATCCGCCGAAAGAATTGAAGGGGCGATCACAATCGGCTTCTGCCCAGAGGTTGCTGACGGCTGCACCATGGTGGGTATCAGGAATGTCAAAGAAAGCTGCTCCTCTATGGTACGGGGTTTGATCCCCTTTGCAAAGCGTCATATCCCCTCTCAGCTTGGCACTCAAGGCTCCAGGGGGGACGTGGACTCTGGCGACAGGATCCCGTTCGCGTTGGCGGAACGGAGTCCTTTCAAGCTCGCATCGCCGGGCCACAGACCCTGCAAGACTTGGGCAACACGGTGCCAGGGATCCAGCCGTTCCGTTCGCGTTGGCGGGACGGAGCCCTGGCTGCTTTGAGGCTCTGGAGAAGACTGCTCAGAGGGAGCGGGATCCCTTTCCTCCAGCCTCAGGGAAAGCTGCTGCAACTGCATGTAGATGCTGTTCACGGCCAACATGGCCAAGACCGTGCCGAAAAACTTGGTGCGGGATCCCATGGGCCAACCCCTGTGCGAAAACAAAGATACGGTTGTTGCGGGTGCGCTAGCTCCACCTTAGCTTACGGGTTTGGCTTGCCGTTCGGAGAAAATATTGATGTTCGCGTCGGCCTTGCAAAGCCCCACGGTCAAGATTTCCCAACAAGACAATGACTGCCCCCCAAAAGCCAACCTATCATCACCTGCACACCGCCCTTTGGGTGAGCGATCTGGCCAGAGCCGAACATTTTTACGGAACGGTGCTTGGGATCCCCAAGGTGGAACGGTTGCCGTTTGACTTTCCCGGCGCTTGGT
>NZ_JANSIC010000419.1:0-868 GCF_047461955.1 Synechococcus sp. R55.7 | reverse complement strand
TCGTTGAGGCCAGACGGCAAATCCAGGCTAAGGATGGGGATCCCACTGCCATTGGCCCACCCCACCGCCCCCGCCCAAGGCTCCCCCAAAGGCCGGTTCAGACCGATCCCAAACAGGGCATCAATTAACAAATCGCAATCGGCCAGCTCTTCAAGACTCTCCACAAACTCTGCCCCCAGCGCCTTGAGATAGCGGGCGTGGTCTGCCGTCAGGGGTTTGAGATCCGGCTTGCCCAGCCACACCTTCACCGACTTTTGGGCCAGCCATAGCTCCCGCCCAACCACCAACCCATCGCCACCGTTGTGCCCTGTCCCACAGAGGATCCCAATGCGATGGGCTTGCGGAAAATCCTTCTGCAACTGAGCAACAACGGCCAGCCCCACCTTCTCCATCAGAGCGGCAACGGGCATGCCGGCAGAGAAGATCTGCTCCTCAATGCGCTGCATCTGTGCGGAACTGACCAGGCTGATGGCCGGATCGAACTGGCAACGAGAACCCATATCGCTACGCAACGCTGTTGCAACCGGCGGCATTGCTGAGGGGAGATGGCTCATGGCTAAGTTGCGCTAATCGAGCTTAGCTCTATCACATTCCCATCCGGATCCCGGACGAACACTGCCGCTCGCCCGGAAGCGCTCGGTTGCACCTCATACCCTTCCTGCCGCAGGCGAGCCTTCACCGCTTCCAAGTCATCCACCCCCAGCGCCACATGGGGGTTGCGCCCCCACTTTGAGGATCCCGTTCCGCTTCGCTGCCGTGGATCCATCGGCTCCTCGGCCACGATTAAATGAATTTGGGAGGAACCCACTTGATACCAAGCGCCGGGAAAGTCAAACGGCAACCGTTCCACCTTGGGGATCCCAAGCAC
>NZ_JANSIC010000418.1:0-868 GCF_047461955.1 Synechococcus sp. R55.7 | reverse complement strand
AAGGACTCCGTCCCGCTGGCGCGAGCGGCCAGACAGCCGGAAAGCAAATGCAGTGCCACAGCAGCCATGGGCAGATTTGACGAGACAGGTTGACTTCAGTATGGAAGAGATTGGAAGTGGAAGGTTCCAACTCATGTCAGAGTGGTCAGGCTCTCACTTGCGCCTTGCTCCAAGAAAACCCCTGGCCTGGAGTGCCATCAACTGGTTGACCTAAGAACCGAGGGAACTGTCGGATGAGCGGATTTGAGCTGCCTTTGACGGTGGAAGTGTTGCGTTGGTTAGCGGGCGGTCAGTTGGCCGAGCGCCTGGAGCGGGCCGTGCGCCTGTGGGTACTGCTCCACTGCCTCTATGGCGAAAACCGCTGGCCAGACCTGCCGGAAACCTTTGGCTACACCCACATCCGGGATCGCTTGCTCTCACCACGGCACCCCAAGCAGGATCTGGCACAAGGGATCCCTTCACCCTGTCCTGATGTTGACTGCATTTGCTGGAAACCCTTGAGGTTTTGGCTGAAGGATCCCAACCTATTGGCCGCCTTAAAAGCAGAAGTTCCGGATCTGGAAGCGCTGCTATCTGCCCGACCCTTTCACAAGACCCATCGCACACTGCGCAAAGAGCTGGATTACCTGGCTGCCCGGGGTTGGCTGCAACAAATTCAGGCCAACTCTAGGCGGAGAGATAATTTTCGCTGCCGTGCGCCGGGGGATCGTCCCCAACTGCCCGTATCTTCATCGGCTTTGACCTTATCGGGCCATCAACTGGAACAGATCTATCACATCCTCAGCGATGTGGCCTTTGTACATCCAGATGTGCAGGTTTTGCTGGATGAAATCTGGGCCAACCAAAGGACTCCGTCCCGCTGGCGCGA
>NZ_JANSIC010000417.1:0-880 GCF_047461955.1 Synechococcus sp. R55.7 | reverse complement strand
GAGATAGGCTTTTCGGCTGCAAGTCGCACAAAGCGATTTTGGTTGTAGAGCTGCTGAGCCACCACTGCGAAACCCACCTTCTCCAGCAACCACACCAGGTCTTCGGCGCTGAAGCGATTGTGCTCGTAGAAGTGGGTAAACTGATCCAGCAGCGTTTCCAAAGGCGTGTCCGACTGGAAGAGTTGGGCCTCTGTATCGGCATCGAAGTAGAGGCTGAGCGGGGCGCGCACCCAATCCACCAGCAAAAATCGCCCCCCCGGCTTGAGTAGACGCAACACCTCCTGCAACAAGCGCAAGGGCTGCACCATCTCGTGCAACACCACCACTGCCTGAGCTGCATCGATGCTGTTGGCCGCAAGCGGCAAGTGAGGGTCGTGCAGGTCGGCCTGCAGCAGCTGGATTCCAGGGATCCCCTTCAAATCTGCCGCCGCTCGCTCCAACATGTAGGGCATCACATCCACCCCGATGAAGTGTCCTCCGGGATAGCGTTGCGCCCACTGACCCAGAGCAAACCCCGGCCCGGTTCCCAGATCCAACAAGCGCGGTGCAGGAGGCAGACAGGGCTCGATGTGCATCTGCCAGAACTGCCAAAAAGCCTCATTAAAACGCCCCGGCGCTGTTGCCAGCATGCGCTCGCAGAAGCTGGGGCCACGGTGGTGCTGGTAGAGAAGCTGAAAGGTATCGAGGCCGGTCTGGGGCATGGCTGAAGATTGTTGAGAAAATTGCTAGAGGGATCACCAGAATTCGCTGATGGGCTGAAAAGAGCATCGGGGGATCCCCAAAAGTAAGGCCTAATGTCGGCCTAACGAGCAGTGGGAGCGCTGGAAAAGTTGGCAATGCCGGTCTCCAGGTCGCTAAAGCAGGTCAATACCTTTTCCAT
>NZ_JANSIC010000416.1:0-885 GCF_047461955.1 Synechococcus sp. R55.7 | reverse complement strand
TGGATCCAGATGCGGCTGTGCTGGCGGAGCCAAGTCAATAGTCTTTATCTTGAGAGCGCCTTTGGGGGAGGGCGGAGCTTTGTCTGGAGATTTGCTGATCCGAAATGCTGAGCTGCTGGTGCCGGAAGGGGATCCCTGGCGGGGGGATGTGCTGGTGCGGGAGGGGCGCATTGCCCAAATCGGCCAAAACCTCTCGCCAGAAGGGGTGGCCAAGGTCATCGACGCCGAGGGCCATACCTTGATGCCGGGGGTGATCGATCCGCAAGTTCACTTCCGCGAGCCGGGCCGAGAGCACAAAGAAGACCTGCAGACGGGATCCTGGGCCTGTGCCCGGGGCGGGGTGACCAGCTTTTTGGAGATGCCCAACACCGACCCGCTGACGATTGACCAAGCGACGCTGGATGACAAGTTGGCCCGTGCAGGCAGCAAGTGTGTGGTCAATTACGGCTTTTTCATCGGGGCCACTGCCGATAACTTAGAAGAGTTGCAAACGGTGCAGGGAGCCTGTGGCATCAAAATCTTCATGGGATCCATGCATGGGCCCCTGTTGGTGGATGATCAGGCGGCGCTGGAGCGGATTTTCGGGGAAACGGATCCCAACTTTTTAATTGCCGTCCATGCCGAAGATTTGTCTCGCATCAAAGCCCGTAAGGCCCTGTTTGCCGGACGCACAGATGTAGCCGTTCACTCGCAAATTCAGGACGAGGAATCGGCCCTGATCGCCTCACGGCGGGCTTTGGACTTGGCCACCCGCTACCGCCATCGGCTGCACATTTTGCACCTCTCCACCGGCCTAGAGGTCGAGCTGCTGCGCCAGCACAAGCCAGCTTGGGTGACGGCAGAGGTGACCCCCCAACACCTACTGCTCAGCACCGCCGATTACGC
>NZ_JANSIC010000415.1:0-887 GCF_047461955.1 Synechococcus sp. R55.7 | reverse complement strand
ACTCCCACTGGGAGCTCAGCATGCTACCATTCAGACGGAAAGGGAGTAGTCAGGCGGCTTACCGCCCTCTGCATCGACATACTGGCTAAAAACAGCCCGGTGCAAGAGACAAAGCAAGCCCGGCAGGCTGCTTTGGTGACGAGACTTTCACTGAGTTCACGCAGAGGTGAGCTTGGTGAGTCCGTCTGACTTTCCCAGCCTTCACCTCTAGGTGTGAACCGATTCCACACACAAGAGAGGTTGGAGGCTAAACGATGTGGGCTGGTTTTGCGTCAAGTTTGCTGTTGGTTACGGTAGCGGAGTTTGGGGATAAAACCTTTTTTACCCCCCTGATTCTGGCTATGCGACACCCGCGCCGCTGGGTTTTCTTGGGGACGTGGCTGGCTTTGGCCGTGATGACCTTGCTGGCGGTGGTGGCCGGGAAGGTGCTTTTCAAGCTGCTGCCACCCCTGGGCGTGAGAGTGTTGTCGGCTGGGGTTTTCGCGGCTTTTGGGCTGAGAATGCTCTGGCAAGCTTACAAGATGACTCCCCAGCAGGAAAAAGAAGAAGAGGAAGAAGCCCTCAGGCTGGTGGAGCAGGCAGAAGAAAAAGGGGCGGGCCGCGGCGGTGCTTGGGCTATTGTGTGGGAAGCCTTTAGCTTGACAGCCTTGGCCGAGTTGGGGGATAAAACCCAGATTGCCACCGTCTCCTTGGCGGCCACCCACCCGGGATTGAGCGTCTGGGCAGGGGCTACCCTTGGCCATGGACTGATGGTGGGGCTGGCGGTGGTGGGAGGTCGTTTTTTAGCAGCTCACATCTCTGAACGCGCCGTGCATTGGGTGGGGGGCGGCTTATTTCTGGTGTTTGCGTTGCTGACCGGTTGGGAGCTGCTGGGATCCGGGATCAGC
>NZ_JANSIC010000414.1:0-887 GCF_047461955.1 Synechococcus sp. R55.7 | reverse complement strand
GTGTGTCAGCGGGCCAGCCGCCAGCTTGGGATCCCGGTCATTCCGGTGAATGCGCCCGGCTTTGTGGGCAGCAAAAACCTAGGCAACCGTCTGGCCGGAGAAGCCCTGCTGGACTATGTTATCGGCACCGCCTCCCCGGAGTACACCACTCCCCGCGACATTAACCTCATCGGCGAGTACAACATTGCCGGCGAGCTGTGGGATGTCTTGCCTCTGTTTGACGAGCTGGGGATCCGCATTTTGGCCAAGATCACCGGCGATGGCCGCTACCACGAGATCTGTACCGCCCACCGGGCCAAGCTGAACGTTCTCATCTGCGCTAAAGCCTTGCTCAATGTGGGCCGCAAGATGCAGGAGCGCTACGGGATCCCCTACATTGAGGCTTCCTTTTACGGGCTGCAGGAGATGAACCACTGCCTACGGGCCATTGCCCAAGGGCTGAAGGATCCGCAACTGCAGGAGCGTACCGAGGCCCTCATCGAGCGAGAAACTCGCGCCGCTGAGGCGGCTTTGGCCCCCTACCGGCAGCGGCTGGCGGGCAAACGAGTTGTCCTTTATACCGGCGGCGTGAAAAGTTGGTCGATCATCTCTGCTGCCCGAGATCTGGGGATGCAGGTAACGGCCACCAGCACCCGCAAAAGCACCGAAGAAGACAAAGCCCGCATCCGCGAGCTGCTCGGCCAGGATGGCATTCTCTTGGACAAGGGCAGCCCTCAAGAGCTGCTCAAGGTGGTGGAGCGCACGAAAGCGGACTTGCTCATCGCCGGCGGACGCAACCAGTACACCGCCCTCAAGGCCCGCATCCCCTTTCTGGACATCAACCAGGAGCGGCACCACGCTTATGCCGGCTATCGCGGCCTGGTGAACTTGGCGCGGGAAATCGATGC
>NZ_JANSIC010000413.1:0-890 GCF_047461955.1 Synechococcus sp. R55.7 | reverse complement strand
CCGTAGTTGTAAAAGGTTTCAAAGCCGCGCCGCAAGCCGTTTTTCAGGATCCCCACCAGAGGGTTGTTGCAAAAGCCCACAGTGGTATAGCCGCTCAGCTGCAACAGCTCTGCCAGGGTGGGCAGGGCGGGGCTCAGCTCCAGATCTGCTTGGACAGTCTGGTGGGTGCTGGGATATTCCCCCGTAAAGAGGGAAGCGTGGGAGGGGATGGTCCATTGGGCAGGGGCGATGGCCCGCTCGAAGAGGGTGGATTCGGCAGCCAGCCGATCCAGGTTGGGGCTGGTGGGCAGTTGGCGGGCACGCTCCGCTTCTGACCAATAGCAGGAGAGACGATCCGCCCGCTGGGTATCCAGCACGATCAGCAGGATGTTGGGGCGTTCTGCAGCAGCGCCAGCCCTGGCGGGGAAACATCCTGTTTGCGTCAGCGAGACGGAGTCCTTAAAACTCACCACAACCCACCTGATACGTTTCTTAAAGTATCCCTATCCTGCCATGCTCTCGGCCAGCTTTCTGCTTCCCCCACCGCCTCCTCAGGGCAAAGTGAGCTGGGTTTGGCTGTTGCCCTGGATCCGAGCGGTGTTGGCCTGCCAATCCAGGATCCCTTGGTTGCCTCTGACAGTCAAAGCCTGGCCGGGCTGGCGGTAGCGCACGTTGCCCTGGGCCTGCAGCTGGGTGGAGCCGATGCGCCAGCGGATCTCCTGGGCCTGCAGCTCTTGACCGGTTTGCTCGGCTTTGGCTTGCCCGTTGCCCAATATGCGCAACTCGGTTAGAGGCAGGGGAGCCCGCAACTGCTCGCCCCTGAGGCGCAAAGCTTGTAAGGGAGCGTAAACCTCTACAGACCCTACTGCCTGCACTTCCCCGACGCCAAATTGCCACAGAAAACGGCTGGC
>NZ_JANSIC010000412.1:0-891 GCF_047461955.1 Synechococcus sp. R55.7 | reverse complement strand
AGGCGCAATTTCTCAGTTGCCGTATCCAGCACTTGTCCGTCGGCCTTGGCTTTGTCCAGAAGGGCCAACATATTGCCATCGGTATCACGAATAGTGTCTTGCCAACCCTTGACATAGGCCCGCAAGAAAGCTTTGAATTGCTCAGGCTTCTCACGCAGCAATTGCACACGGGTGATGACGGCATTGCCATACAGCTCAAGGCCGTAGTCGTTGTAAAGGAAGGGAACAATATCTTCCAGCTTGACGCCGCCCCGCACCAGATTGGGCATGGCTGAGGTCATAAAGCCGCTGATGGCATCCACCCGACCTTGGATGAGGAAAGGTTCGCGCAACTGCGGCTCCATAGTTACCCACTCCACCGAGCCCGGATCGATGCCGACTTGCTTGGCAAAGACCGGCCAGAGCCGACGCGGCGCATCCCCTGCCGGTGCTCCTAGCTTCTTGCCCGCCAGTTGGGCCGGCTCCCCAATGCCCTTATCTTTCAAGGTGTAGATGCCAAAGGGAGAGCGATTGAAGTGGACATAGATCGCTACCAAGGGCACGTCCGGATTTTTGGCATTGAACTCGATCATGGAGTAGGGATCCCCTTCCCCCAGGTCGTACTGGCCAGCGGCAATCTTGGTGATGGAATCGGCGGAGCCATAGCCGCGCTCGTAGGTGACCTCCAGCCCCTCTTCGGCGAAGTAGCCCTTCAAGATCGCCGTTACAAGGGGGGTATCCATCGAAGAGGGCAACCAAGAGAGGGTAAACTTCAGGGGCGTCAGTCCCTGGGAAACCAGAAGCGGCCCGCGGCTCTGAGCCCTCGCCTTTAGCCCTCCAACGGCAACCCAAGAGGCAGCCGCAGCAGCAGATTGAAGGAATTGACGACGCGACGATTTCGGGATGGACATA
>NZ_JANSIC010000411.1:0-898 GCF_047461955.1 Synechococcus sp. R55.7 | reverse complement strand
CAGCCCCCAAAAGCGCAATCACCTTCGCACCGTTAAAATCCGCATCCCCTTCCCAACCGCAGTGCCCGCATTTGAACTGCTTACCCTTGCGATAGGATTGAGCGGAGTCGGGATGAATATGCAGGCACTTGTGGCAGATCTGCGAGGTATAGGCCGCAGGGACAGCTACCACTTTGACACCCGCCCTCACAGCCTTGTATTCGATAAACCGCCGCAGCTGGTAGAACGCCCAGCTATTGCTACGCCGCCGCTCCTCACGACTGCGGGGGTGTTGATTGGTGCGTTCTCGAATGCCGCTTAAGTCCTCAATTGCAATGCAGGCAGAAAGAGATTGAGCTGTTTTAACGATGCGCTTAGCGATACTGTGGTTCACCCAAGCTTGAAAGCGTCTCTCCTTGCCAGACAGCCGTTGCAGCAGTTGACGGCATCGCCGCCTGCAACTGCGGGTGCCCTTACTGGCCTTGCGCTGAAGAGACGCTCTTAACCGACAGTAGTGATCTCGGACTTTGTTCAGCTGCTGTCCATTCCAGTTGTCTCCTTCGGAGGTATGTGCAATGTCTCGCCGTCCCAGGTCAACACCAATCACCTTGTCGGTGTTCTGTTGCTTGGGGGGCTCTGCCTCGACACAAATCTGGATGGAGTAGGAGCCGTCCTTCCGCTGGACTAGGGTGGCCGATTTGGGGTTAGAGCCAGCCAGCATTCCCCTCTGGTAGTTGCCAATGGCTAGCTCAAAGCGTTCTCTTCCATCAACCGTGGCAAGCGACACTGTCCAGTCTTTCTCGCGAAACGAGAAGATACGTGCATCGTAGGTAACGAACCTACGCTTGAACTCTTTAACTGGACGGTTGCGCTGTCTCGCCACTTTGCGAGCGCCTGCCACCCGTCTGCAGACCTGTTG
>NZ_JANSIC010000410.1:0-902 GCF_047461955.1 Synechococcus sp. R55.7 | reverse complement strand
CGACTCCTCGCGCCTGCTCCAGCCCAGAACGGCCTCTGTTCACCGTCGCACTGGAGAAACGGATGTCCAAATTCATCTGAACCTGGATGGCAGCGGGCGCCATGAGATCGATACTGGGATCCCCTTTTTGGATCACATGCTGGCCCAGCTCAGCACCCACGGGTTGATCGATTTGCAGATCAAGGCCATAGGGGATCTGCACATCGACGATCACCACACCAACGAAGATGTGGGCATCACGCTGGGACAGGCTCTGGCGCAGGCTTTGCAGGATCGGCGGGGCATTCATCGCTTCGGCCATTTTTGGGCGCCTTTGGATGAAGCCCTGGTGCAGGTGGTGCTGGATTTTTCGGGTCGCCCTCACCTCAGCTATGGCCTGGAGCTGCCCACGGAGCGCATTGGCCGCTACGAAACCCAGTTGGTGCGGGAGTTTTATCAGGCGGTGGTCAACCACGCCCAGCTTACCTTGCACATTCGCCAGGCTGCCGGTCTCAACGCCCACCACATTGTCGAGGCCAGTTTTAAGGCGTTTGCCCGTGCCCTGCGCATGGCTGTAGAACGGGATCCCCGCCGACAAGAAGGGATCCCTAGTTCGAAGGGAGTACTCTAGGCATGAACTGGCCACGGAGACTGTTGGCCTTGGCTCTGGGATTGGGGACAGTTTTCTTCGGTCTGGGCCAGATGGGGGGTGCAGAGCGCTTGGGGGTGTTTCTGCCGCCTTTGTTTGATTGAGTTCTCCTTGCCCGTGGAGGATCTGGCCCAGTTTGCTCACAATGGCACGGTGAGCCGGCAGTTGGATTTTTATCTGCGGCGGCTTACGCCAGAGCAGCAGGCAGCTTTGGCAGATTTGCTCACACGCGATTTTGATCCCAGCACCTCTGCGCACTACTTTGATTCGAGAC
>NZ_JANSIC010000409.1:0-903 GCF_047461955.1 Synechococcus sp. R55.7 | reverse complement strand
CAGGGGCGGATCCGGGCTGACCAAGTGGAGCGATTTACCCTGGAGCAGATTCGCTCTGGCTGTTTGCCGCGGCTGCTGGCCTTGCAGGGGAATATCTGCTGTGTAGTGGATGGAGAAACTCAAGCGGATCTGGATCGGTTTGCCCAAGATGTTTTGGCGGCAGCCTCTCAAGGCAAACGCTTTTTGTTTCGCAGTGCCGCCAGCCTCCTGACGGCTCTGGCCCAGTTGCCGCCACAACCCGTTCCCCCGGAACAGATGGGGCAGTTTGTTCGCTCCTCTCAACCGGGGGTGGTGATCGTGGGATCCCATGTGCAAAAGTCCAGCCAGCAGTTGGCCCGCCTTCTGCAGGAGCCTGAAACCCAAGGCATCGAGGTGGAGGTGAGGCGACTATTGGATCCCGACGCGGAGCTGCTGCCTGGGATCCTGGCCCAAGTTCACAGCGCCTATGAGCAGGGTCTGACGCCGGTGGTCTACACCAGCCGAGAGGAACTGACTTTTGAAAAGGACGCCGTAGAAATGCGCCTGGCTTTTGGACAGAAGGTTTCGCGGTTGTTGATGGGCGTGGTGCAGGGGCTGCCAGAAGGGATCGGCTATCTCATCAGCAAGGGCGGCATCACCTCCAACGACACCCTCAGCACTGGCCTCGACTTGCCGGCGGTGCGTCTGCTGGGGCAAGTCTACCCTGGGATCTCGATGGTGATCACCCCGTCCGATCATCCCCGCTTTCCCAACCTGCCGGTGGTGTTGTTTCCGGGCAATGTCGGCGAGGCGGATACGCTGCTTTTGCTCCACCGTCGCCTCAAAAGTCGGGGCTTGATTTAGGGTGAAGAGGATGGTCTTGTGGGTTCCTCCTGCCGATGGCTGAAGTTGTCCCCCCGCCGGAAGCCTTGCCCGCCTCGGATG
>NZ_JANSIC010000408.1:0-905 GCF_047461955.1 Synechococcus sp. R55.7 | reverse complement strand
ACCCTGTCGATCTAGGCCCCTGGATCCCGCTCTGGGCAAGGGTTATAATCGGCGGAAGTCGCTTCCTTTCGGGGCAGTGGAATTAATGAAAACTCAATGGAAAATTAATCGAGCCAAGCGAATAACTATTAAAATGAAGATTATCAAATAGCAAACAAATGTAGCGATACTCGTGGTTAAAAATAGAACTCCGCCCCATTTCCGGAGGAGAGGCTCCAGAAAGTTCGTGCATGGGAGGAGACGAATAGTCCACTTTACACTGGTATCATCGCCATCGAATTGAAATAACCAGGCCCAAAGATAGAAAAAATGAGTCGCGAGGTAGAGCGCAATATCGCTCTTTCTTGATTCAAAAACGCTAATGAATGTGATCATCAAAGCTATATGCACAAATGCCCATAAAGTAAGCAGCAAAATAAGCAGCGCTCCAAACATCATTAGAAGCCAACCGGCGACTCCAAGACGCATGAGAAACAGGGCACAGACAAAAAGGATCTCCACTCCAACTAGGAGAAGTTTGGTTGGTGTATTCAGGCTTTCATGTTCTACCATATTACTTCCTTTTTTCGCGTTGTTCGTAATATGTGTCTCAGACAAGCTTAATAACTGCAGACGTGATGATCTAGATCTGATCTGGCACTTTTGGCAGGGGTAGTTGAAACGGATGATGGTCGAAGCGAATACGCTGTACTCGGTAATTTCCTGTTAATGGAACCGATCCTGAGCCGCAAGCAACTTCCACGCCACCCGGATCAACCGTTGTTCCGAATGCGATACCTTATTTTATGTAGGTTTGCGTAGCAAAAACCCTATACCTGATAAGTCACTTCCCTTTGGGGAAGCGGGATTCATGGAAACACTCAAAGCAGACGGCCCAAGCGTTGCCGCAATTCGGTGGCAGCCAG
>NZ_JANSIC010000407.1:0-924 GCF_047461955.1 Synechococcus sp. R55.7 | reverse complement strand
AATAGTACCCAACTGATCGGCCCAATCCTGCACAGATAAACCCGCATTTGCCAGATTGGGGCCCAGCAGCTCCACCACATCCCCCACCTGGATATCCGGCCTCTCGGTTACATCCCACATACATTGATCCATCGTGATTGTGCCCACCTGTTGGATCAAGCCGCCGCGCACCCATCCTCGCAGCCAGCCGGAAAGCCGCCGTGGGATCCCATCCGCATAGCCGATGGCCAGAGTGGCAATGCGACTGGGGCGAGAGGTGATGTAGCGATGCCCATAGCTCACGCCAGTTTGAGCAGGCACAGTTTGGATGTGGGACAGCCGCGCCTTGAGCCGCAGAATTGGCTGCAGACCTGGCACCGGCAAGTGAGGGGCAGGGGACAGGCCATAGAGGACCAACCCCAAACGCACACGGGAGTAGTGGAGATGGGTTAAAGCACCGGCTGAGTTATCCAGATGCAGCGCCGGTAAGGGATCCCCGGCTTGGCGGATCTGTTCCACCACCTGGGCAAAGCGGGCGTGCTGCTGTTCCATGACTGGAGAATGGGGCTCGTCCGCCGTCGCCAAATGGGAAAACAAGCTACAGCCTTCCAGCTCCGGGATCCGACAAATCTGCCCCCACACGGCTGCAGCTTCCTTCCAGGGGATCCCCAAACGGGTCATACCCGTATCCACATTGACATGCACCGGGACGGGGCGCCCGGCCCAACGGGCTACCTGGCGCATCAGCGGGATTTGCTCTGCACAGGTGAGGCTGACCTCCAACCGGGCTGCCATGGCCTGCTGTAGCTCCGCCCAAGTATTCAAAGCTCCCAACACCAGAACCGGAGCCTGCAGCCCCGTTTGCCGCAACTCGATCCCTTCGGCCAGGGTGGCCACACATAGCCCCTTGGCCCCAGCCGCAACAGCCACGGGAGCCACCAACTG
>NZ_JANSIC010000406.1:0-931 GCF_047461955.1 Synechococcus sp. R55.7 | reverse complement strand
TTAGAGAACCAAGTGACTTCAACAGCCACTTATGCGTTTTTCCGTTCATTTTTCTCCTCTTAACCAAAAAAGTAGGGTTCGGCTGAACACTTCCCTTAACTTACCCGATCAACCAACCCGAAGCAACTGAGAAGGCTAAGGGCTTGATACTCGGATGGGAGACGCACACACGCCTGTGTCAGCGGTTGCTCTGGTTACTCCGTAAATCATACAGTCAGATCCGCCCAACTTGGCAAGTCTTGCCATTTTTTTTCCAGGTGCAACCCAGGAGCTACAGGGATCCCTGCCAAGTCCAAGTTGAACAGAGAGGATTGCGGAAGAATGACCGGTGGGATCTGCGGCAGTTCTGCCATCGGAGCCGAGGTTCACCCTTCATGCAGACGCTGCGGGCTAACAGCCCTCTTGAGCAGCCAGAACCCTTACCCGGCAAGCTTTCCCGGATCCACCTGCAAAAAACCGGAAGATTTGCCTATTTCCTCACAAAAGGGTGCTTGATCTGGGGCAGAAGGGTGGCAGGATGAGGAGTGGATGTTTTTTCTGGAGACCCAACCAGGATGGCTACCTATAAGGTCACTCTGATCAACGAGGAGCAAGGCTTGAACGTCACCATCGATGTGCCGGACGATGAGTACATTTTGGACGTGGCGGAAGAGCAAGGGATCGAGCTGCCCTATTCCTGCCGCGCCGGTGCCTGTTCGACCTGTGCCGGCAAGCTGGTGAGCGGCACAGTGGATCAAAGCGATCAGTCCTTCCTGGACGATGATCAGATCGAGCAGGGCTATGTGCTGACCTGTGTGGCTTACCCTACCTCCGACTGCACCATCATCACCCACCAAGAAGAAGCCCTTTACTGATCGAGCTTGAATTTCCGTCCTCACCCCCGGCCCCTCTTTATTAAAGAGAGAGGGGTTTTTGTTTTGGGTGGCCCAAG
>NZ_JANSIC010000405.1:0-931 GCF_047461955.1 Synechococcus sp. R55.7 | reverse complement strand
ACAAACATCCTGAGCTGGTAGAACGCCCAGTTGTTAGTCCTGCGCCGCTCAGCCTTACTTCGAGACTTCTGATTCAGGCAATCTCTGATGCCTGTCAAGTCTTCAAAAGCCAGTGCCGCACCAATAGCCTGGGCATCCCTGACCAAGGTTTTGCTGATGTTATGGTTCAGCCATGTCTGGTAGCGCCGTTCTCTCCCAGAGAGCCTTCTCAGCAGCCTCCTAGAGCTGCGAGTGCGTTTGGATTGAACCTTGGCGCGTACACGGCTGAACCGGTCACGGACGGCCTGGATGTGCTCTCCACTCCAAGAGCGTCCGTTGCTAGCGGTGGCGATATCCCGCCTGCCCAAGTCAACTCCGATTACCTTGGGAGTTTTGCCAGTCGGGGGAGTGTCCAGCTCAACAGCAATGTTGATGTAGTAGTCCCCTTGCTTGGTCTTGGACAGGGTTGCACTTGTTGGCTCCTGGCCTCTCAGAAGCGCTATCTGGTAACCACCGATCTTGAGCTTGAGCCAAACCCGTCCGCTCATCAGGGTCACGCCCACGGCTTGGTCGGACTCTCGGTACTTAAAAGTACGAGCGTCCAAAGTCAGACTGGTGGGGCGGAACTTGTGGACTTGCTTCACCGCCTTGGCATTGCTAATCACCCGACGGAGCGCCTGACAGACGTGGTTGGCCTTCAGCCCCGTTGCTGCCCTTACCGGCCGATAGACCAAGTGGTGCAGCTTGGCGGTGTTCCAGCAGTTCTTTTGTTTGGCGGTGTCGAGAATCTGGTTGCAAGCATTCGCAAAGCCCTGCAAAGTGCGGTCAATTTCTTGACGCAACTCTTGTGGGACTATCAGCTTGCAACGTACAGAGATAGTCTGGCTCATGGGCTTATTGTAGTTCATCCAGACTTTTGACCAGCAAACCTATATGGAGGAGGGCTTTCCTC
>NZ_JANSIC010000404.1:0-933 GCF_047461955.1 Synechococcus sp. R55.7 | reverse complement strand
CTGACGCTCCAAAAAAGTGGCAGGGGCCTGCAGATACACTTGGCCAAAAGGACTCCGTCCCGCTTACGCGATCGGCAAAACCGCTCGGCAATCGCGATCGATGGCCAGGCCAACGGCTGCACCAAACTCCAGCAGCTCGACAATATGAGCTTTCTCCAGCAACAGCCCATGGGATCCCATTCCCTTAACCAGCCAAACCTGACCGCTGCGTACCTGCTCCAGAAGGGTAGAGGGATCCCGAAGCCTAGCCCAGAGTGGCGGTTCAACCTGCTTTCCAGGGCACGTCTGACCCGTACAGCCCAGTGAGTCAGAGCCGTTGATGGGTGTGGGGGTGCTGTTTGATGTTGTCGGCATCCTTCACCTCCACAACCGCGTTGAGGATCCGTCGGGGCTCAACGCTGTGATTGAGCTTAAACACCCCCCGCTCTGGAGTGCAGGTTTGGTGCAGGGGGATATGGCGAAACTGGGGCTTGCTGCGATAGGTGCGGGCCGCTGCCTGCACCCGTTCCACGAAGTCTTCTCCCAACAACACCCCTGGCGGGAAAACATCGGCAGGCAAAGTTGGGATCCCGTTGTTCACGATCTCGGCGTAGGTTGTGGCGTAGAGGAGAACATAGGAAGTGCTGCGGCGTTCTTGGGCCAGGCAGTCCAAATCGGCAGCAGGCACCGGCTCGGCCACCAAAACCTCTACCAGGCGACCTTCCTGATCCTGCTGGAAGCAAGTGGCCACTCCCAGCACCACGTACTCCAGTCCTTGCACTGGGCTGGAGCCAAGGTGAGTTTGAGCAGTATCCGACATCGATGCCGATCTCCAAGCGGGGGAGCGAACTTTCACGGCTCCGGCAGGCGCCAAGATCCCTCAAGCCGGGCGCAGTTCTCACCATAGCAACAATTTTTGCGTCGGGCAGCGGGAGCTGTTGCAAGATAGAAGGC
>NZ_JANSIC010000403.1:0-938 GCF_047461955.1 Synechococcus sp. R55.7 | reverse complement strand
ACAAAACCTGCTCTCACTCTCTCTTGAGCCATTGCCGGATCTGCTCGGCAGCTACATCGCGACCTCCCAACCCAAAAGCCAACGCCACCGCCACGGCAATCGCCCCCAGAACCAGACCAAAAGCCAACACCACAATGTCGGTGGCCACGCCCATCTGCTGCAGGGCCATGGCGCCAACAAAAACCAAGATAGCCACCCGCGCCGCCTGGGCCAGTACCCCTGAGGAAGGGCTACCCAAGCTCTTGATCATAGAGTGGGCCAAATTGGCCAAATAAAGACCGATCCCAAACACCAGGGCGCCGATGAGCACCCGACCGGAAATCAGCAACAGCCCCTGCACAATGTCGGTTAGGGCGGCAAACTGCAGCAACTCCACTGCCGGCACCGCCCCAAACAAGACCACGCCTACCCAGACCACCAAGCCGGCGATCTCGGAGGGAGTGCGACGTTTGGCAGCGGGATCCCCTTCAGGCTCAGGAGCAGCGGCCAGGGGCAAGCCCAGCCCCGCGACCAGACGGTCAAAACCCACCGCCTGCAGCAACTGGGTTACCAAGCTGGCCAAAAATTGCCCCAGCAAGTAAAAGACGGCCAGGATCAAAGCGGATCCCGCGATCAAGGGAATGGCCCGCAACACCTGCTCCAGCATCGCCACCGCCGGATCGGAGATGGCCCGAATTTCCAAGGCATTCAGCGCCGCAATCACCGCCGGGATCAACACCAAGACATACACCACCGTCCCGACGATCTGGGCCAACTGGGGAACGCCAAAGCGTGCCCCCAACCGATTTGCCCCTGCTGCCACCAACAAATTGGAGACGATCCCACGCACGATGCGGGCCAAAAACCAGCCCACTGCACCGATGATCAGCGCTCCCAAAATCCGCGGCACCATCGACAGCAACTGATCCAGCAGGTTTTGCACCGGCTGCAGCGGCCCC
>NZ_JANSIC010000402.1:0-942 GCF_047461955.1 Synechococcus sp. R55.7 | reverse complement strand
CTGGGGTTGGCACAACTGGATTTGGCGCAAATTCCGCGGCAGATCACCTGCGATGGCAGTGACTTGGATTGGAGCCAGGCCCTGGCCATCGAAGGGATCCAACCTGAAGAAGAAGCTTTACAGGCTTGGATGGCTTTCCGTGACCTGCGGGTGAACCAAGAGGCGGGCAACATTTTACGCTGGCAAGGGCGTCCGTTGCGGGCCAGCCGTATCCGCTTTTTCCCCAGGAATGTGGCTTGGCGCTATGGCTTCTCGTTTTCCACCAGCATCCGCTCGCCCCTTGGCAAAGGGATCCCGACCCCTGAGGAGTGGCGCTACCCGGGCCTCTGCCGCTACGGGATTGTGCTGTTTCAACCCAACGCCCAACTGGTGGCCCATCAGGTTTTCGAGTCCTCGCCAGAGCAGCCCCAAGAGGTGGATCTGGATCCCAACCTGGATATTGCCTTCAACATCAATGACGCCAAGGGCAGCTACGGCGACAATAGCGGCAGCTTCGATATTTACCTGCAGGTGGTGAGCTAGACTCACCCAACCCCAGGAGGGATCCCGGCTGATCGCGATAGCGGGACGGAGTCTTTGCAGGGCGGGTCAGGGGGCAGTTGCCGGGTGGGATCCCATCCCCTACAATGAGTGAACTGGTGGCTGGATCCCAGCTTGCCATTGCCCTTCCTGGCCCTGGAGAGGTGGCTGAGTGGTCGAAAGCGGCTTCCTGCTAAGAAGTTACGGGGCCCAAAAGCTCCGTCGAGGGTTCGAATCCCTCCCTCTCCGTCCATATTTGCTGACCAAGGTTGTTGACGTCCTCTGCGCGCCGTTAGCTTACTTCCCCATAGCGGTAGGGCGGGGCTTTTCTCAGTAGCTCGGGCGTCTCAGACTAACCTGAAACGACCATAGAGGCCAACTCCGCTACCAGTCATGGGTCGTGGAAGCAGGAAGAAATCAGAG
>NZ_JANSIC010000401.1:0-950 GCF_047461955.1 Synechococcus sp. R55.7 | reverse complement strand
GCGCCGGAAAAATTGCCCAACGCCCTTCACCAGGTTAGGTGCAGATTCTGGACGAGCCGGGATCCCGGCCATGAGGGTGTAGTAGTCATCCAAGAGGGTGTGCTCTTCTGGAGAGACCGTGTTGTCGGCCATCATCAGGTTGCCGATTGCTCCCAAAAGTTGCATACGCTCGGTTTCGCTGGCCTGGGCAAGATAATCGGCCATCCAGCGCTCGGTTTGCTCCATCGGGATGGGCTCTTGGATCAGCTAGAAATCGCAGGAGCCCCGCACTGTACCCGTAGGGTCGGTGTCGAGAGGAAAGTCCGCCTCCATGGTTATAATTGTACTGCGGACACCAGAAACGGTTGTTTAAGGCACTGGTAACGGTCGATTGGGGGTGCTGTAAACCACCCCAGAGGCTCGTGGTTGGCTTGCCAACTGCAGGGCTACCGAAAGCCCGCCCTGTACTGCGAAGGTCAGGGTCGGGTAGTTTACTTCTCGCAGCTCGGTATCGTGCTCCAAACCATAGCGGCGCAGCAGGGATCCCAAGTAGGCCAATTCCTGGGGTTCCAAATGCCCATCGGCCCAAGCAGAGCCGGCCACAATTTTAAGCATGAGCTGGTGTTGAGTTGTGGGGTTCATGGTGGGATCCCTTGCTGAGAACTGTCAGCGATCCGGAGGCCTTAGAGGCTGCAGAGTTGAGGGGATGAACAGCTTAACTATAGCCAGACCTTGGGTGAGCCATCTGCGTTCGCGTCAGCAGCGCGCAGCCCTTTTTTCGGCTAGGATCGTTATCTGTATTACGAACACTGAGCTATTCGCGATAGCGGGACGGAGTCCTTTTTCTCGCCCATTCTTGCAATGCTGAGCGCCTCTCCTTGCCAATTGGATCTTGCCATTCCGGCCCCAGGTCGGCTGTACCGCGGCAGCGGCATTCTGGAAGCTGTGCCCCTTACGGTACTGGGATCCCG
>NZ_JANSIC010000400.1:0-956 GCF_047461955.1 Synechococcus sp. R55.7 | reverse complement strand
CCCGGCCTAGGGGAAAGACGGGGGGAGATCATCCTGGCCGGCGCCCTGATCCTAGAGGAAGTGATGAGCCTGCTGGGGGTAGAGCGGGTTCAATTTTGCGAACGGGCTTTGCGGGAAGGGCTGATCGTGGACTGGATGATCGGCCAAGGGCTGATTGAGGATCGGCTGCGCTACCACAGCTCGGTGCGGCGGCGCAGCGTCCTCAAGTTGGCGGAAAAATACCAGGTGGAGATCCCCTATGCCGAGCGGGTGGCCGAGTTTGCCCTCAGCCTTTTCGATCAAACCCGCGGCATCCTGCATGGCTGGGGATCCCGGGAGCGGGCTCTTCTCTGGGCGGCGGCCATGCTGCACAACTGCGGCCACTTCATCAGCCATGCCGCCCACCACAAGCACTCCTACTACCTGATCCGCCATGGAGAACTCTTGGGCTTCAACGAAGAAGAGGTGGAGGTGATCGCCAACTTGGCCCGCTACCACCGCAAGTCGCCCCCCAAGAAGAAGCACGAGAACTTCCAGCGCCTCAGCGACGAGCGGGATCGCCAAGTGGTGCTGGAACTGAGCCCCCTGTTGCGCATAGCCTGTGCTTTGGATCGCCGCCGCCTGCAGGCCATTCAAGCCCTGCACTGCCGTTTTCAGCTCCTGGGAGAAGGCCCCCGCCGCATGGAGTTGATTTTGGATCCCAGGCATCCCAAGGACGACTGTGCCCTAGAGTTGTGGAGCTTAAACGAGAAGAAAAAAGTCTTCGAGCAACAGTTCAACCTGCAGGTAATCCCCAAGCTCTCTACCCAGATCCAGCGCAGCGCCGATCCCTTTGAGGCAGCAGTTTAGCCTTCTCGGGGATCCTAGCTAAGGGGCAATGGTAATGGGCGAGGGGCTGGTTTGGGTGGTCTTTTGGCCCCCTCTTTGCAAGATCACCTCGATGATGCCGTTGTTGACCGGCTGCATGTTGAAGGGCA
>NZ_JANSIC010000399.1:0-969 GCF_047461955.1 Synechococcus sp. R55.7 | reverse complement strand
AGCTCTCCTCAATAGAGGCTATAGAAGCCGAGGGATCCCCTGACCTGCTCTCCGGTGAGACCTACGGCTCGCCAACAGGAGCAGAGCCGTCCGCGTCAGCGGGGCGGAGTCCTCATCCCGTAGACTTTCCCAATGCAGTAAGGAATCCGTCCTACCGGCGTGAGCAGTCTTCTCAGCTTGCCGTTCGCCTCAGCGGGACGGAGTCCTTGGAGGAGGAGGTGCCTTTTTAAGCGCTATCTAGCGCTATCTTAAGTTTGATAAAGCCAGCCTCATCTTGCCGACGATGACCTTCCCCATCTCTCCCTTAATTCGCTGCGCTGTGCAGGCTCTGTACTGGGGACTGGTTCTGCCCCTACCCATCCTGCTGGCTCGGCAACAGGCAACACCTCTTGAGCTGGGATCCCTTTGGATTGCTCTGCTGCTGGGATGGGGGGTAGTCCTGGGATCCCTGAGCCAGCAGATTCAGTTGGACGAAGAGGGCATGCAGGCCACCTACCCCAGTTGGGTGCCGCCTTTTGTGCGGCAGGAGTGGCAGATCCGGTGGGCCGATATCGAGCGCATTGAGCCCCGCTCCACCAGCCAGGGTGGTATGGTGTATTACTTGGTCAGCCGAGGGGGGGATCGCGTACTTTTGCCGATGCGGGTGACCAGGTTCAAGCAGCTGTTGGCTGAGATTCGACGGCACGCTCAACTGGAGATTGGCGGGCTGCGCCCCTACGTTCAGCCTTGGATGTACGGGCTCCTAGGATGTTTTGCTCTGCTTCTGTTGCTTTGGGATGGGATGGTCGCCATCTGGGTCTGGGCAAGTCCGGTGGGAACCTAGCGCAACCACAGACGGTTCCGGGTCTAGCCATCCCGACAGGGATCCCAGCTCCAGCGGGCGGTTGCAGTCCAGATCCCGCCCACGCCCTTCTGCGCAAGCGTTGCGGAGCAGCAGGATGGAAATTTGGAGCAGGTTGGAAATGAGCT
>NZ_JANSIC010000398.1:0-971 GCF_047461955.1 Synechococcus sp. R55.7 | reverse complement strand
TGCGAGTCGGACTATTCTACTGGCCAGTGTCTCATTGCTATTTGAATTGACTATCTGAAAAAGTCAGAAAACGTATCCCGCAGATCCGAAAGCCGATCGTTGAAGCAGGTAAGCCGATCCCCTACAGAGTTCACCAGCGTCAGATCTGCCCGACCGGTTGTCCCTTCAAATCCCAGTAGAGGAACGCTCATGCGGCTGGGATCCGTGGGATTCTGGGAAACGCGGATGACGGCTCGATCGCGGTTAAATTGATAAGCCTCGGCCACATAGCGGATGGGCTCGCTCAAGGTGGGATCCACCGGCAGCCCTGGGGCCGGCAGGAGATCCACCAGCTCGGTGAACGTGCCACTCCGCAGGCCCACCACGGCAGCAGCTCCCAACTGGTTACAAATGGCAATGAGAACCGGCTCTTGGGCAGTGGCGGTGAGGTTGGCCAAGGTAACCGTGACCGTGGCGCGGCTGGCTGCCGGCGGGTAGGTGACCTCAAAGGTGCGGGCAAAGGCATTGCCCAGCTCGTCGCGGGCGCGAAAGCGAAGCTGCCCGGTGTAGGGCAGGATGGAAGAAAAGTAGATGCCAAAGCGGTCGCTGGGACTCCGTCTGGGGATATTGGCCTGTCCGGGAACATAGGCAAGGGCAGCCCGGCTTTGCCACTGATTGGGCGGGGTGTAGGGCAGCAGCGGGCCACTGGTGAAGTTGGGGGGTTCTTTGGGGGGCAGATCCGGCTGGCCATCTCTGTTCAGATCCAGCCCATTGCCCAAAAAGGCCACCGAGCGCTGTAAGAGAATAGGACGGTTTTGGTTATCCAAAAGGGGATTCCGCCTTTCTGCCAGCCCGGCGTTGTCCACATAGACATTAAGGGGGCGATTTAGGATTTGGTTATCCCGCTGCCGCCGCATGTTGAACTGTAGGTAGGGCCCCACTGCGCCCGCTGCCGGGGATCCCCCTGTAATTTCAAAATCATCCGCCCGCAG
>NZ_JANSIC010000397.1:0-973 GCF_047461955.1 Synechococcus sp. R55.7 | reverse complement strand
TTTTTGACAAACCGAAAAGGCCCGGATAGGGATCCCCAGATCACTTGATCGGTCTCCGGATCCCGACCTTGATCCAAGCTGTGAAAGTAGTCGGCTCCGATCTCAAACTCGCTGTACAAATAGGTGGTTCTGCCTTTGCGTTCAACAATACAGCCTTTGCCGGGCAGGCTGCGGCCCCGATAGCAGGATCCCGTCCATTCTACCTGGGTGATACAGCCGGGCAAGAGTTCCAGCTCCGCTGCTGTCAGACCGGCCAATTTCCCCTTCGCGTAAGCGTTGCATAGCAACAACTCTCGACCGGCGCACCTGTAGGAGTCAGGAGCCGTCAAAGCATAGTTTTGAATCCGGATCCCATCTGGAGTATCGAAGAGGTGGATCACCCGCTGTCGGTAAGGCTGCTCAGGATAAATGTCGTACAGTTGCTCCACGTAAAACCCCACCCCCTGCAACACCGACCAAGGCAAGGGGCATTGGTACACATGAATGTTGGCAAACCAGACGGGCTCTGCAATCGCCTGTTGTAGGTTGTTGAAGTGCCCTGCCATCCAGGTGGCCAGTTGAGCCAGTTGTGGGGAAACAGACATAGGTTCAGATGGATTCAATGGATTGAAATCGAGAAGATTCAGATCGAGCGCTCCTGATCCTGCAGACTTTGTCCAACTGTCAGGGACTCCGTCCCGATGGCGCACTCCATAACACACTCTACAAAACTACACCAGGGAATAGCTTGGTAGCCCTGTACTTGAGTGCGGGGTGGAAAAGCCCTTGGGCAACTTGATTTAAGGGAATTTAAGGGATTTAAGAGAGCATTGTTGCTTACCGTCACCCGCCCTGTCTCTGGCGGAGTTGTTGCCATGGGCAGGGGAACCGCAACCCTGTGGCGACGAGGCCGTTCGCGCCACTCGGACGGAGTTCTTGAAGGGGATTGGGTTGCAGGGACAGGCTAGAGTAGAGGAGCCGGACTCCTGTGCCT
>NZ_JANSIC010000396.1:0-983 GCF_047461955.1 Synechococcus sp. R55.7 | reverse complement strand
GAGAATACAGATTTCTTTGGCTTTCTTAATATCCTTCGGGTGGGATCCCCGGCCAAAACCAAAAGCTCCCTTCTTTGAGGGAGCAGAGCAAACCCACCCGCAGGGCCTGGACGGTCAAGAAACGGCTGCCAGGGTTGGCTGGGGTCTCTTGCTGATCACCTGGTCGATAAGGCCGTACTCTTTGGCTTGTTCTGGGGTCATGAAGTTGTCGCGGTCGGTATCTCGTTCGATGCGCTCTAGAGGTTGACCGGTGTGGTAGGCCAGCAAGCTATTGAGGCTGTTTTTGATGAAGAGGATCTCTTTGGCCTGAATTTCAATATCGGTAGCTGGCCCCTGAGCTCCACCAAGGGGTTGGTGGATCATGATGCGGGCGTGGGGAAGGGCAATGCGCTTGCCTTTGGTGCCCCCTGCCAGCAGAAAAGCTCCCATGCTGGCAGCCAAACCAATGCAGATGGTGGAGACATCCGGCTGAATGTGCTGCATGGTGTCGTAAATGGCCATGCCGGCATAGACAGAGCCGCCGGGGGAGTTGATGTAGAGGTAGATGTCTTTTTCAGGGTCTTCGGACTCCAAGTAGAGCATCTGGGCCACAATCAGGTTAGCAATGTCGTCGTCCACCTGGGTGCCCAAGAAAATGATCCGATCCCGCAAGAGACGCGAGTAAATGTCAAAGGCGCGCTCGCCTCGCGCAGATTGCTCAATAACGGTGGGAATCATGCCAGTCCAAACGATGGGTCAGTCCTTACTAGTGTAGTCTAAGCCACCGGACGGATGCTTTGCTCAGGACGACTCACCGGCCCGCCTCCGTACGGGGCTCGATGGGGTGTGAGCCGGCTAGAACAGCAAGGAGACGGGGTGGTTATAGCGGGATCCCTCTTCTTCTGGGATGTGGAACGGGTCTGAGGTGTGGCTCTTTGTGATGTGGTGAGGTGAAGCCAAGATGGACGTGATCCCAGATGAACCGATTGTGATTGCCAGCCTGC
>NZ_JANSIC010000395.1:0-984 GCF_047461955.1 Synechococcus sp. R55.7 | reverse complement strand
GCTCCTCCGCTGGGCGACCCCTGGTGGCGGTGGGGGTATCCTGAGAGCAGTGGAACTTAGCCCCCTCTTGCCAGCTCTTCCCCTTCGCGACAGCGGTGCGGAGCACTTTGTCTGGGATCCCTGCTGCCCCTTCTCTGGAGAGGTTGAGTCTTGAGCAGGTCAACCTCTCCGCCTCTTCACTGGCCCTGCTGGACCATTGCCCCCGCCTGTTTCGCTATGTGTACCTGGAGCGGTTGATCTGGCCCGCTGCCAGTGTTTTTGAGCACGAGCTGGAGCAGAGGCGCGGACGGCAGTTTCACCGTTTGGTGGAGTGGCACAGCCGCGGGCGGCAGGTGGAGCCGCGTTTGTCTGCCCTGGATGAAGTGGTGCAGCAGGGGTGGCAGGTGTTTTTGGCCAGTCCCCATGCCCATCCCCAGGGACGGGTGTTGGCGGAGTTGCCCCTGTGGCAACGGATTGAGGGCTTTAAGTTGATAGCCCGTTTGGATCGGCTGGTGATTATCCCCGGATCCCTGCACATCCTGGACTGGAAAACTGAGCGTCAACGTCCTCGCGATGAACAGTTGGCCCAAGACTGGCAGGTGCGCCTTTACCCTCTGCTGCTCTGCGAGGTGGCCCAGCAGCTGCCCCTGGAAGGCCCTTTTGAGCCGGAGCAGGTGCAACTGACCTTTTGGTATGTGCAACATCCGCAGCAGCCCTTCCACCGGTATTACAGCGCCGCCGCCTACGAGCAGGATCTGGCCCACCTAAGAGCCACTCTGAACCACCTGCGGCAACTGGAGGCGCAAGACTTTCCCATGACCCCCCACACTGAGCGCTGCAACAGTTGTCTGTTTCGCTCCCGCTGCCATGGGCTGCTACCGGAAGGGATCCCCTCTCAAGACCTCACGGATTGGGTCTGGCCAATGCAGGAGCCCGCGACACCTGCGGATCCCATCGCCGATACTTATTGGGAGCAGTAATGGGAGCAGTAAGGACTCCGCCCCG
>NZ_JANSIC010000394.1:0-988 GCF_047461955.1 Synechococcus sp. R55.7 | reverse complement strand
ATTCATCACCTCAACACACCACTCCTCCCCCAGATTTTCTGGGGGTTTTTGTTCGTACTGTTTTTAACCTTGTGCGTCAGTGTCACGTAAGCTGATGTTGACGGGGTTTATGCTGCTAATAGTGTGAAACAAAGCTTTTCTGAAGCTGAATACACTAAACAGTGGTGCCGGCACGCCCTTCTGCAATAAGATGCAGTGTCTGTTGTCGAGCCGGGATCCCAAATGTTGCCGTTAGCGCCGGATGAGCACCATGGCCAAGGTTTCGCGGATGCACAGCCGCAAAGGAGCGGGCCCCAGCCGTCTGGTTGCCTGCCCCCACAGTGGCATCTTCACCGACGGGGGATGTTCTCCCAATCCGGGGCCAGGGGGATGGGCCGTGGTGGTGGTTCAAGATGATCGGGTTGTGGAAGAGTTTTGGGGAGGGGATCCCGATAGCACCAGCAACCGCATGGAGTTGACCGGCCTCATCCGGGCCTTGCAATATTGCCGCCACACCCAGGGCAACGGCGTAAATACCATCTACAGCGACTCCCACCTTTGCGTACAGACCTACAACGACTGGATGGATCGCTGGGCAGCGCAGGGGTGGCGGCGGCGCACCGGGCCGGTGGAAAACTTGGATCTGGTTCAGGAACTGTATCAACTAAAGCAGCAGTGCCCTCAGGTGCAGGTGGTTTGGATCCAGGCTCACGAAGGGTTGCGCTGGAACGAGTACGTGGATGAGTTGGTCGCTCGCGCCCGGCCAAAGTAACAATTTCTACATATTCCGATGTATGAGGCTGCGATCACAGACAGGCTCTGAGTCCATCGCCTATCCTCAAGAGGACGGCTCGTCGCAGGTGTGATATGAAGACCCAACTTCAGTGCCGGTTTCGTCCTCTCTCCCTTACGTTGATGGCGGTGGGGGGCTCTTGGCTCCTGGGATCCTGCCAGCTCAGAGGGCCACAGGTACAGTTGCCCGGCGATGTTCTGCCGGAAACCGCGCTGG
>NZ_JANSIC010000393.1:0-990 GCF_047461955.1 Synechococcus sp. R55.7 | reverse complement strand
AGTTTTGCCTGCTGCATCAGAAGTTAACTGGGGATCCCCATGTCTGGGCAAGATGTCCATTAGGATGAGTTCCAGGGGCTGGCCAGCGCGGGGAACCGGCGTAAAGTGGGCAAAGTGGGATC
Organism: Synechococcus sp. R55.7; assembly: GCF_047461955.1. Lineage (NCBI taxonomy): Bacteria > Bacillati > Cyanobacteriota > Cyanophyceae > Synechococcales > Synechococcaceae > Synechococcus > Synechococcus sp. R55.7. The sequence continues at coordinate 868 of NZ_JANSIC010000393.1, read as the reverse complement.
TGCCGAGCGCTGGGTTATGGGGAAAGCTTCAACAAACTCGCAGGCGAGGTTGCAACACCATGGCACCAACTTGGCAAACCGATGGGCATACTTGGTTCCTTCTGCCCCCTCAACCCCGCGCCGTCGTTCACTTTCTGGGTGGAGCTTTTGTGGGAGCTGCCCCGCAAGTGTTCTACAGCCGCCTGCTGGAAGAACTGGCCCGTATGGGCATGGCCGTTGTTGCCACCCCCTACACCACCGATATCGATCACGCCCAACTGGCGCTCAACGCAGCCCAATCTTTGCACAGAAGCCTGCAAAGCAAGGGTTTGCTGGAGTTGCCCCTGTTTGGTTTGGGTCATAGCCTGGGCTGTAAGTTGCAGATCCTCTCTTGTCTAGCCGTTCCTTCTCTGGGATCCCAGCGGCGAGGCAATATTTTCCTGGCCTACAGCAATGCCGGGCTAGATCGGGCTTTGCCATTGCTGCGGCTGTTGGCTCAAGCTTGGCCTCAACAACAGCTTGCCGATCTGTGGCGGATGTGGATGGGATCCTCCTCGCCACCTGTGAATCTGTGGTTAGAGTTCGAGCCTTCCCCAGCAGAAACCAACCGCTTAATTGAGGAGCAGTATCCGGTTAGACACAACCTGCTCGTAGAATTTCGACAGGATGATATTGACGACATTCCTCTGCTCTACCAACAGCTTTGCCGCAAGTATCAAGGCTATACCGAGTGGCAGCATCTCGAGGGGGATCACCTCACTCCACTGGGTTTTAGCTATCCTTTCCAAGTCGGGGAGGAGTTCAGCCCCATCGATGCTTTTGGACAGTTGATCTACCAGAACCTACTGGCCCCCAACCACCAAATGATCCGAAGCATCCGAGCCTGGCT
>NZ_JANSIC010000392.1:0-992 GCF_047461955.1 Synechococcus sp. R55.7 | reverse complement strand
GCCCGCACCCGCCCCCGAACAACCGGCTTGGGAACAGGAGTATGCCAAAGAAGAGACCCCTCCCCCTTCCAGCTCCACTCCTGTGGATAGTGATCCCTGGGAGGATAAGGCCGGGGAGCCCACTTAAGTTGCCGGGCTTGTATCAACTCCCCTTTCCCCTCAGGGAAGTGGCTGGGGGTGGTCGCGTCAGCCGAGAGTACGGTCGTTCCCCCTGATGTCAGGGCTGCTTCTTGCGCCAATCTCCCACTTTTTTCTGCCAAGGGGCAAAGGGATCCCCTGTCCGTCATCCCGGCAGGGCAGGATCGGCTTCGGCCAAGAAGCGCAAAGCCACCGACAAAAAGGTCTGCGGCGCTTCAATGTGCGGAAAAGCAGCCCCTGGCAACCGGTATATCGGCACCTCCGGGCGCAAAGCGCGATACCGCTCTGCCTGTTCTGGGCCGGTGAGGCGGTTCTGTTCTCCCCAGACCAGAGCCATGGGCTTGGTCACCACGCGAAAGTCGTCTTGGATGGGCAAATTGAGCCTGCCGGTGAGAAAAGAACGGGGGGCAAATTGAGCCCCCGCTTGGTGAGCTGCCCGGTAATAGTAGTCCACCACCGCCTCATCCAGGGCGTAGCTGGGGGAGAACAAGCTCTGCTCTGTAAACAAGCGTACACTCCAGGGGGCGGTGATGCCGTTGTAGAAGGCCAACCCCAGAACGGGCAGGCTGAGAAATCCATAGGCAATCTGAGCCAAAGGGATCCCGAGCGCATCGGGGATGAGGCTGTTGTCTCCCAGAGGGGCGATGAGCAACAGCTTCTGCCAATGGTGGGGTTGTAGACGGGCCGAGCGCAGCGCAAACCCTGCCGAGAGGGAATTGGCAATGACGTGACAGGGTCGCCCGATCACCTGCTGGACAAAATCCCCGATCATCTCGGCGTAGAGACTGCCGGTGTACTCCAAATCTGGACGTTCTGAGTTGCCCCACCCCAACAAATCCAGAGCATAGACTTGA
>NZ_JANSIC010000391.1:0-998 GCF_047461955.1 Synechococcus sp. R55.7 | reverse complement strand
CGCCCAAGGGATCCCTGTGTGTGGGCTCTCAAGAATCGGGGAGCGGCTCAAAGCGCATTCCCACCTTGAGCTGGCCGCCATTGACCAGGTCCCAAGCGGACTGTTCTTTTTTGCCAGGCAGCTGCGCCCGCCGGATCAACAGGGATCCCTCTCCGGTGGCTACATAGACTCCTTCTCCCCTGGCCAATCCCACCACCTCGCCAGGGCTGCCTTGGGGGAGATCGCCAGGGGGTGGGTGCAACTGAGGAGAGGCAGAGCGGACAATTTTGATCCGCTGCCCCCTCAAACTGGTGAAACAGTCGGGAGAAAAGGCGCGGATTTGGTTGTGCAAGGCCTGGGCAGGGCGCTGCCAGTCGAGGTGAAAGTCTTGTTTTTTGAGCAAAGGGGCGTAGGTTGCCCGGGATCCATCCTGAGGAATAGGGGTGAGTTCCCCTTTCTCCAATTTCAAGAGCGTTTCCACCAAGAGTTCTGCCCCCAGTTGAGCCAGTTGGGGTGCCAATTCTAGGCTGGTTTGCTCTGGCCCAATGGGTAGCTTGGCCTGGAGCAGGATGGCCCCCGTATCCATTCCCTCATCCATGAGCATGGTGGTCACGCCGGTCTCGGTTTCTCCGTTGGCAATGGCCCACTGGATGGGAGCAGCGCCACGATAGGCGGGCAGGAGGGATCCATGCACATTCACACAGCCCAGCTTGGGCATCTGCAACACCGTCAGGGGCAAGATCTGGCCGTAGGCCACCACCACAAACACATCGGCAGCCAGGGCCTGCAAAGCTGCCAGCACTTGGGGATCCCGCCGCAAGCGGACAGGCTGCCACACCGGGATCCCGTGGGCCTGGGCGAGAACCTTGGTAGGGGGGGGAAGCACCTTTTGTCCCCGTCCCTGGGGCCGATCCGGCTGGCAGACCAATCCCACCACTTCAAAGGGGGACTGCGGCTGCAACAGGATCTGCAGCGAAGGCAGGGCAAACTCTGGCGTGCCGAAAAAAACAACCCGCATG
>NZ_JANSIC010000390.1:0-1018 GCF_047461955.1 Synechococcus sp. R55.7 | reverse complement strand
GGGAAAGCCTTTGGGAGTCATAGGCTTTTCGCTTCACAGGATCACTCAGGACCGAGTATGCTTCCTGAATAGACTTAAACTTTTCCTCAATGTACTGCCGCCCCTTAACAGGTGTATCTGGGTGAAGTTTATCGGGATGGTATTCTTTGGCAAGCCGCCTGTAGCTCTCTTTAATTTCTTCTAAAGTTGCATTGGGCTGTAATTCCAGCTCGCGGTAAAGGTCTTTCATGGGAGGATCCGGCGCAGGGGGCCTTGTGCCAGCTACTTTGATGCGGGGATCCTATTCCCTGAGGGGAAGCCTTGCAAAGTGCTACTCAATACCTAGACTCTTTTTTAAGCCTATTTTAGGGATCGGACAGCTCCAGCCAAGCAGCCCTTGGCTCCTCCCTCAGTAGATGCTTTTTCAAGGCCCAACGTCCAGAAAGGCGGGGTTATGAGCAAGCTGCTGCGGCTTGCCGCGCCAAGACCCACTCCACCAGGGTGCGCACCCCATAACCGGTGGCCCCTTTGTTGTTGTAGCCTGCATCCTTCTCTGTCCAAACGGGGCCTGCTATATCCAGGTGGGCCCAAGGGGTTTTCTCCACAAACTGCTTCAGGAACAGGGCAGCGGTGATGGATCCCCCTGAGCGGGGACCAGTGTTTTTCATGTCGGCCACAATGGAGCTAAGCCCCTCGAAGTAGCCTTCTTCCAGCGGCAGGCGCCAGATTTTTTCGCCGGAAAGGTTGGCAGCTTGCTGTAGCTCCTGGGCCAACGTCTCATCCGGGGTGAACAAGCCGGCAATTTCTTCCCCCAGGGCAATCACACAGGCACCGGTCAGGGTAGCCAGATCGAGGATGGCATCGACGCCCAGCTTTTCCGCAAACACCAGTGCATCCGCCAAGGTGAGGCGACCTTCTGCGTCGGTGTTGTTGACCTCGATGGTCTTTTGGTTAGAGGCGGTGAGGATATCTCCCGGATGAATAGCATGGCCGCTGATCATGTTTTCCGTGGCAGCGACGATGAAGTGCAGCTCCACTT
>NZ_JANSIC010000389.1:0-1028 GCF_047461955.1 Synechococcus sp. R55.7 | reverse complement strand
TTGCGACGAGGTCAGCAGAGTCTTTCTGAGTTAACTTTTCACTGCCCAAAACCGGGAGCTTTCGCCGGCTAGCCACCCTGGGATCGATAGATGAGACGATGAGGATTGAAAGGTGATGGAGATAAGAATTGGCCAGAGGGATGCAAGGCAGAAGATCTAGGAAGTTGCCGCGTAGCGGAAGAGGTCAACGGCCTGAGTTAGTTGGTTGACCAGTTGGGGGACGGACTGCCCTTGAAAGATCTGACAGTTGCCGCCAATTTCCCCCACTTTTTCGGTGGCAGCCACGATGGTCGGAGATCCCTTGAGACCGCAGCGCTCCGGGTCTGCCCCCACATCGTCCAAGTTGAGGATCTGGATTGCCTCGGCCCGTGCCATTTCATCCCGCATTAGCCGCTGCACCCGCTGCACACCCCGTAGAGTGGGGTAGGCCAAACGCCGAGCGGAATTGGCCACCGTAATCAAAACCGGCAGGGGCACCATTACGATTTGGGATCCCCCTTCGATGGCCCGCCGCGCCACCAGGATCCCATCCCGAATCTCGAAGGCTTCGCAATAGGTGACCTGAGGGATCCCCAACCGCTCCGCCAACTGCGGCCCCACCTGGGCCGTATCGCCGTCGGTGGTCTGGAGCCCGCAGAAGATCACATCGGGCCGGCCAGCATAGCGAACCGTCTGGGCCAGAGTATAGGCAGTGGCTAGGGTATCGGAAGCGGCCAAGCGGCGGTCGGTCATCAAAATACCCCGATCCACCCCGTGGGCAATGGCCTCGTAGAGCACCTCAATGGCCGGGGGTGGCCCCATTGTAATTGCCGTTACTCTCGCCCCGTGTTGCCGTTTGGTTTGCAGAGCTGCTTCCAGTGCATAGCGATCAAAAGGGTTTAACATCCGCTTGGCCTTGGCGCGATCGATCGTGCCGTCACTGTTGATGCCGGCCTTGGCGTTTTGATCGGGAACTTGCTTAATCAGAACAAAAGTTTCCAAGGGCCTAAACTCCCTAGTGATCCCCTCCAGGTTAAAAGGGATCCCTG
>NZ_JANSIC010000388.1:0-1029 GCF_047461955.1 Synechococcus sp. R55.7 | reverse complement strand
GGGTTGAAGACGTTGGCAACGACGGCATCAGCTCACTCACAGGGAACTGACTCAGACTGGTAGACCTCACACTGCCAGTCTTTTTTTGTTTGAGGTTTAGGTATTGTGAAGCTGCAGCAAGCAGGGGATCCCTTTCATAATCATTCACAAGATTCTTATCTTTATCTCCATAGAGGTCTGTTATCAAAAGACAAATAACCATCTGTTCTCGGCAAAGGCTACCAATTTGGTAAGTAGCCGTCAAGTGTGCCGAGTGTATAGAAGGTTGGTTCTTGGAGCATTTATTTTCTTGCAACAAGGGGTAATCTGTAGGAACGGCATACCTTGAGGAAGTAGGTTCTATGAACAGCATACTTTGGTTTCTCCTAATCGGAGCCCTAGCAGGTTGGCTGGCAGGAAATATCCGACGCGGCTATGGCTTTGGCTTGATAGGCAACATAATTGTTGGTGTTTGCGGGGCATTTTTTGGAGGATTCCTCTTCGATTTACTTGGCCTGTCGGCTACGGGCCTGTTGGGAAGCTTGTTGATGGCCACGATTGGGGCTTTGGTTTTGTTGGCGTTAATTAGCTTTGTTCGTCGGGCTTGATCTTTAAGATGGCCCGCAAGGGCTTGTGTTTCCGTTGGGATCTTGATCGAACATTTACCGGAGAATTTTTATGAGCATTCGTGTTCTTTCGGCAGCGATGATTGGCTTAGCCATCCCCAGCATGGGTCTGTTGACAATGCCATCTGCTTCTGCCCAGCACTTGTTTGATTTGGGAGTGCGCCAACTGCAGCCGGGCACCATCATTCCCGTCCAGAGCTTCAAGGGAGAAGAGCCCCAGTACTTCAGTCCCAACAGCACCCACCCACTTACCCTGCGGGTAGCCCAGGACATCTACAACGGCAGCGGCCAATTGGCGATTCCAGCAGGCAGTGAGGTGCGAGGCAGCTTGCGACCGACTCAGGGAGGGGCCAGGTTCTTCGGCACGGCTTTGATTGTCAATGGGCGACTTTACTCGGTACAGATGTCTTCTGATTTGATCCAC
>NZ_JANSIC010000387.1:0-1034 GCF_047461955.1 Synechococcus sp. R55.7 | reverse complement strand
TCCTGGGCGGCCACCAGGCGGTATTCCGGCAGGCTGCCCCAAAGGCGTTGGGTGAGTTCTTGCAGGGCTGCTTTGGGGTTGCGCCGAGTGGGGTCTTGAAACCACTGCTCCACTCGTCGGTGTAGATAGGGATCCAGCCAGGGATGCAGCCTGGGCAGCGTGTAAATACCCCAACTGAGATAAAAAGCCCCAAGCAGAGCCTCGAAAGCATCCGCCAGCCGCCGACCCCGTCCGGCCAAGTCGTTTTGAGAGCTGGATCCCACCTCGAGGTAGCGATCCAAGCCGTGCAGATCCGCCAGTTCTGCCAGGTAAGCATCGCTGGTCAGGTCGGAGCGAATCGCGGTCAGCTCTCCCACCGACAGATGGGGATAGGACTGAAACAAGAATTCTGTGACCAAAATTCGCAGGACAGAATCCCCCAACAACTCCAGCCGATCGTTGTTCCGTCGGCCATCCAGAGAAGGGTGAATCAGAGCCTGATCCAGCAGATCCCAACGCAGTTGTTCCAGCAAAGCCGGATCCCTGAATCCAAGGCGGGCCAGCAAATGCTCCAAGGCACGGCGACGGGGCGGGATCAACTCAACCATACACTCAGGTGCTGACGTTGCCTTAGCGGTCAGAACTGCACAGCTTGCAACCATTTTGACCTGAGCCATCTCACCCAGGCCGGGATCCCCGCTCAGGCGGTAAGCCAGCTATGCTACAGGAGTAGTATAGGCTTTTCGAGGGAGGATCCCTGCGTGCCCATTCGCGCCCATTCCCCCATTCCCACGACTCAGATGGAAGTGACCAGCATTCGGCTGGAACGTGAGCTGAAGCAGCGACTGAAGGCGTTGGCCGGAAATCGGGGCTACCAGGCCCTCATACGGGAAATTCTTTGGAGCTATGTCCTACGCCACTCTCAAGGGGCTGCCACCCTCAGTCCTGAGGATATTCGGGCCAGCTTCCCGGCCACGGCCCACCAAGCCCAATGCTGTGCTCTCACCGGACGGGCCATTCAACCGCAGGAGCCAATGTTGCTGGGGTGGACCACC
>NZ_JANSIC010000386.1:0-1036 GCF_047461955.1 Synechococcus sp. R55.7 | reverse complement strand
ACGAATGCTAGGGTCTGTAACAGAGGGGAGCTTGCTCAAGATCGACAGGGATCCTCGGCCAGCCGAGCCAGAGCCTCCAAATCAGCACCCACCACGCGGTTGAGAATCCATTCGGGATGTTGCTGGGCACCCATGCGTCGATAGAACTCTATCGCCGGCTGATTCCAATCCAAAACCATCCACTCCAGCCGCCCATATCCTTTGGCCACCGCCTCCTGAGCCACCCGCGCCAAGAGCGCTTTGCCAATGCCTCTGCCGCGAAACTCCGGCAACACGAACAGATCCTCAAGGTAAATCCCTGGTCGGGTCAGGAACGTGGAAAAATTGCGGAAGTAGAGGGCAAATCCCACCGCTTGCCCCTCCACTTCTGCCAACAACGCCGAGGCCAAAGCCTCTGGGCCAAACAAATAGTGGCGCAACAGATCAGCGGATCCCGTTACCAGGTGGCTCAGCTTCTCGTACTCGGCCAAGGCGCAGATGAGGTCAAACAAAACGGGCACATCTAAGGCGGTGGCAGGACGGATTTCCATACTTTTGCCTGGCTTCACAACCAATTCCTTGAATTTCCTGAGATACCGGCACGAGAACAGACCACAGTTTATTCTTGTTGTGGACAGAACGCCCAGGCAGCATCTTTTGGACGCGCAGCGTGGTGGGGGCAGCGGCAGGGGCCCAGAGGACTCACCGCACAAGGCAGGTAGGGTGACCGAGAAAAGTAACGGCAGAAGGGATCCCAGGGCAAGCCACAAGAGAGAGTTGGTACGGCCCGGTGGGCGCGCTCGTCCCCGATTGAGAGGCGGCGGGATCCCCTCTTTTCCAGCAGAGGGATCAACTGCGCCCAGAACGTCAGCCCCAACCACAAGCCAACTCCCACTCAGCGCTTGCACAATTGCCCTCCCCCGTCGGCCAACAGCGTTGTCTTCCAACCAGAATCAGCCTCGGCCAGCCTGCTTGCCCAGGACTAGCGTGGCAGCCCGTTTTGGAGCTGTCCTTCCCTGCCGGCAAGAACCCGAGAAAAACCGATTAGAGTGAAATA
>NZ_JANSIC010000385.1:0-1041 GCF_047461955.1 Synechococcus sp. R55.7 | reverse complement strand
AGGGACTTCCCTTAGGGCCAATCCTGAACGCAAACCACCTGCTGGGTTTGGGCAGATCGCTCGGCTGCCTCGGCCACCGCCAGGGCGTGGAGCATGTTTTCAGTATGGATATAGAGGGGTCTGCCGTGGCGCAGGTGATCCAGCACCATGCGGGTGTCTTGCTCGAACAGGCCGTGGCGGGATCCCGTCTCTAGAGGGTGGGCGCTGCCGGGCCGCAGCAACGTTGCCTCTTCGCCGTTGATCAATAGGCCCCCCCGTTGACCGTGGAACTCCAGTAGCCGCTGCGAGCACCACAGGGAATCCCCCTTGCCATAGGTCAACACCGCCAGCAACCCACTGGCAAAACTCAGCTGGGCTGTGCAGTAGCAACTGCTGTAGCGGTGGGGCAGATCCGGCCCGTCGTAGCGCAGTTGGCAGCTCACCCGTTCTACCCTGCCCAACAAGTCCACCAAGCGGTGGATGCGAGAAACGGCCCCCATGAGGGGGAAGCCAAACAACTCAGGCCGATAGGTCCAGCGATCGGGGGCGGGGTGGGTGGCGGTGAGAGTGATGTAGCGAACGGCAAACAGCTTGCCCAACCCTTCCAGCTCTTGTTTCAGCAACCGGTGAACGCCGCTAATTAGCTCGATGTGTTCGACGTGCAGCAGCACTTGCCGCTCGGCTGCCAATTGCACCAAGGAACGCGCTTCGGCAGCGCTGAGGGCGAGGGGATATTCCACGACGGTGTGGATCCCTGCCTCCAGAGCAGCACGGGCAATGGCGGCATGATCCCGATTGATGGTGCTGACAAAAACCAGATCCAGCCGCTGCTCGCCCAACAGAGAAGACCAGTCCGAATAGGCGACGGCCCCCAACTCGGCGGCAAAAGCATCGCTCCGGTCGGGAGCTCGACCGGCAACAGCGACAATCTGCACTTGCCCATCTTTGCGCAAGGCCTCGGCCCGTGAGCGAGCTGCGTAGCCGGTGCCGATGATCCCCACCCGCAAGGTTTGTTCCCTCCCCTAGCCTGCCTCTGTCTGTAGCATCACACAGGAGGGATCC
>NZ_JANSIC010000384.1:0-1042 GCF_047461955.1 Synechococcus sp. R55.7 | reverse complement strand
AGAGTTATTTGGGGGTTAAGGTTTTTCCTCTCCCCATCCCTCCTTCGGAGCGGGGGGCTCAAACTTGTAGCCAACTCCACGCACGGTGCGGATCAACTCCGGTTGGCTGGTATCAGTCTCTAGTTTCTTGCGAATTTGGCCAATGTGGACATCGACCACCCGTTCATCTCCCTCGTGGTTAAAATCCCACACCTCTTGAATCAGCTCAGCCCGTCGCCAAACCCGCCCCGGATGTCGAGCCATAGCATAGAGCAAATCGAACTCCAGTGCTGTTAAGTTGATCAGGCGCTGCTCGCGGATGACTGCTCGGGTTTCCGGGTCGATTACCAAAGAGGCAAAGGTCAAGACCGGCGCGCTGGCAACTTCGGTCTTCATGCGTTGCCGCCGCAGAATGGCTTGCACTCGCGCCTGTAACTCCGGCAGGCTGAAGGGCTTGGTCAGGTAGTCATCTGCCCCCAACTGGAATCCGTGCAACTTATCAGCAGGGCTGACGCGGCTGGTCAACATCAACACGTACACGCCGGTCTCTTTTTGCATTTGCTGGCAGAGATCGTAGCCGCTCACATCCGGCAAGTTCAGATCCAAAATTACCAAGGCCGGCTGAAAAGCGCGCAACTGCTGTAAGCCCTCGGCCCCCGTCATCGCCACCTCAACCGAATACCCCTGCCGCTGCAAGTACCGCTGCAGTAGAGCACAAATGCTGGGATCATCATCGATGATGAGGATGCGTGACATGGCAGCTTGGCACTCTCGAAGTCAGCAGGAGACAAGGTTGCAGGGCGTTGGGGTGTGGGGATCCCTTCGGCAGCTCATGGGCAACAATCGTGCAGAGGCGATGGGCCCTCGGCTCGCGGGTGAATAAAGAGCCCTCTCAACAGGGCAAGCTTGACCCCAACCTCGGCTGGAAAGGGCAACAAACGCAGGTGATTCATGAGTTATTGAACACCTAAATCTTATTTCAAGTCTTTACGTGTGGGGTCGCGCGGGGAGTTTATCCTTGCCGAGGCCGCCCTCCTGTGCGTAAATCAACGGAGGCTTATCC
>NZ_JANSIC010000383.1:0-1045 GCF_047461955.1 Synechococcus sp. R55.7 | reverse complement strand
CTGAAGAATTGCGGCGGGCTGCAAGTGACGCTTGCATTTACGGTGGAATACCGCTAGGCTTAATGTCAAGCGAGAGGATGTCGGCAGCGTTGCCTCTGCTCCTCTTCTTCCTGTGTAGCCAAGTTCATCACAGCGGAGCACATAGCAAGTCACCGCTGGCTATGGCGGTGTCTTCGGGGGTTTGACTCCGTTTTCACGTTGGGCCGCTGTTATCCGGCGGCCTTGACTTGGGCTTTGTGTTTTGGCTCTTTCCTAGTCAGTCTAGTCTACTTCTTCTTCTGAGGTTTTGTGGGTTCATGACCACTTCTTTTTCTCGCCAATCGCTGAATCATCCCGCTCCGCTCAATCGGCCCGAGCCCCAAGAGTCCTTTCGGTTTGCTTGGGAACATGTGCTCTTCTTTGCCATTTTTCACGTGGTGGCTTTGGTGGGAGGCATTTTCTTCTTCTCCTGGCCCGCTCTGGGAGTAGCCCTATTTCTCCACTGGTGTTTCGGCAGCTTAGGCATCTGCTTGGGGTACCACCGCCTGCTCAGCCATCGTAGTTTCCAGGTGCCCAAGTGGCTGGAATATGTCTTCACGACTCTCGGTGCCCTGGCCGTTCAAGGGGGGCCGATCTTTTGGGTGGGCGGCCATCGTCAGCACCACGCCTTCACCGAAGACGAGGAGAAGGATCCCTATTCTGCTCGTAAGGGCTTTTGGTGGAGCCACATACTCTGGCTGATCTACCACCGCGAAGAATTTTTCAACCCTGAGAAGTATTCTGCCTTTGCGCCGGACTTGGCTCGGGATCCCTTCTACCGCTGGCTGGATAGGTATGCTCTGCTTTTGCAACTGCCGTTGGCTGCAATACTCTACCTGCTGGGGGGCTGGTCATTCGTCGTGTACGGTATCTTTGTGCGGACAGTGCTGCTACTGCATTGCACCTGGTTAATCAACTCGGCCAGCCACTTCTGGGGTTACCGGACTTTCGAGAGCAATGACAATGCTCGTAACCTTTGGTGGGCGGCGATTCTGACCTATGGTGAAGGGTGGCACAACAACCATCA
>NZ_JANSIC010000382.1:0-1046 GCF_047461955.1 Synechococcus sp. R55.7 | reverse complement strand
ATGACCTCTGTCGAGGGATCCAGTGGGGCTGTGACTGGCTTGTCGGGATCCCTGTGTATGATGGGAAAAAGAGTTTAAGAAACGTAACGTGTCTTCTCCGCTATCGCAGGCAGTTATTTTGATCACAGGGGCAACAGGGGGTATCGGCAGCGTCCTGGTGCCCATGCTGGCTCAGGCCGGATCCCATCTGGTGTTGGCCGCTCGGCGAGAAGAGCCCCTGCGAGCTCTGGTGGAGAAATCAGCCTCTTTGGGGGCTGCCTCTGGATTGGGGATCCCCACTGATGTGACGGACTATGCCCAGGTAGAGGCACTGGTCAACCAAACGGTGCAAAAGCATGGGCGCATTGACGTGCTGATTAACCTGGCCGGGGCCGGGATCCTGAAGCCTGCTCCCCAGCTAACCCCCGCAGACCTGGAGCGAATGCTGGCGGTCAACCTGAAGGGCAGCTTCTACACCAGCCAACTGGCTGCCAACCCCATGCGGGAGCAAAAATCCGGCCACATCCTCAATTTTCCCGGCGTCCTTGGACGTTATCCCATGGCGATGGCCTCTGCTTACTGTGCGGCCAAGTTTGGGGTGGTCGGGTTTAGCAAGTGCATGGCCGATGAGCTGAAGCGCTTTGGGGTCAGATTTACGCTGTTTTACTTCGGGGGCATCGACTCACCCTTCTGGGATCCCATCAGCCTGAAGGTGCAACGAGACAAGATGCTCAGCCCTGCCACGGCTGCGGAAGCCATCTGCTTTGCCCTTACAGCGCCCGCTGGTGCTGTACCGAGCGAGATAGTGTTGCAGCCGGAAAGCCACCAATTCCTTTGACCAAGTGTTTTGCCGTCCTTTTGCTGGGGTTGAGGCGGCAGCAGCTTGTCTTTTGGTGAAACAAGCGCTCGAGTTTCTCTCTTGGGCTCCCCCCGTCTCAATCTTGCTCTCTGCAGCCCAAAGCGCCAGCAGGGATCCTCATTTCTTGGCGGCAACGTTGGATCAGATCTCCCGACACCCCCACCAACCGTCCTAGCCATTCGTCCGGCACAGAAGCAAGCAACGCCGG
>NZ_JANSIC010000381.1:0-1049 GCF_047461955.1 Synechococcus sp. R55.7 | reverse complement strand
ATAAATTTCATCGCTACTTCACAGTAGATGAGCTGGCCAAAAAAGCAGCAGAGGCAGCCTCCTTCCCCGAACAGTAAAAAGGATCCCCGATAAGGGGATCCAGACCAAAAGGATCCCAGCTTTACCCGACGAAGGGATCCCTTCTCAAGCGCCCGTCAAAGTTGGTGTTCGGGCTTTTACTACTTATTAGGCTGAGGGGTGACCCGCAAATAAGGCTTAATTTCCTGATAGCCTTTCGGGAACTTCTCTTTCAGCACTTCCGGATCTTTCAGCGAAGGCGGAATGATGACATCGTCACCGTCTTTCCAGTCGGCGGGAGTGACAACGTTATACTTATCCGTCAGCTGTAGGGCATCGATCACCCGCAGGAGCTCGTCGAAGTTGCGGCCTGTGCTGGCCGGGTAGGTAAGAATGAGGCGTATCTTCTTGTTGGGATCGATGATGAACACCGAGCGCACCGTCAGGGGCAGCCCTTCTTGGTTGATGTTGGTTTGATCCAACATGCCGTAGAGCTGAGAGACCTTGCGGTCTGCATCTGCCAAGATGGGATAGTTCAGGGTGGTGTTCTGGGTTTCCTCGATGTCTTTTACCCAGCCGACGTGGGAGTCCACATCGTCCACACTGAGGGCGATCACCTTCACACCCCGCTTTTCAAATTCGGGCATCAGCTTCGCAACAGTGCCTAGCTCCGTGGTGCAGACCGGCGTGTAGTCGGCGGGGTGAGAGAACAGCACCACCCAGCTATCTCCAGCCCAAGAGTAGAAGTCAATTTCGCCGTGGGTGGACTTTTGCGTGAAATTGGGAGCAGTATCGCCAAGTCGGAGAGACATACGCTCTTGATCCTCCGTAAAAGGGTTCAATCCGGTGAGACAGGGATCCGAATCCTTCGACCCGATCCCTCCCGATCTTGCCACATAACTCCACTTTTCCGAGCGGATTGCAGGTGATTTTAAGATTGTCCTCACCTAAGCCGCTACTGAGGGAAGACGACATGGGGATCCACCAGCTCGGCTACGAATTGGTGCAGGATGGTGACATAGCGCTCTCTG
>NZ_JANSIC010000380.1:0-1060 GCF_047461955.1 Synechococcus sp. R55.7 | reverse complement strand
TTTAGAGCGCATTGCCGCGGGGGAGGACTTCTTCAGGGAACTCAAAGCGCTCATGGGGCTGGTCCTGCGGCGCCATCCACGCCCGAATCCCCTCGTTCAGCAAAATGTTCTTCGTGTAAAACGTCTCAAACTCAGGGTCTTCCGCTGCCCGCACCTCCTGACTGATAAAGTCATACGCCCGCAGGTTCAGCGCCAACCCCACTACCCCAATGCTCGACATCCACAAACCCGTCACCGGCACAAACAACATGAAAAAGTGCAGCCACCGCTTGTTGGAAAACGCTATCCCAAAAATCTGGCTCCAGTACCGGTTGGCCGTCACCATCGAGTAGGTCTCCTCCGACTGCGTCGGCTCAAACGCCCGAAAGGTGCTGGCCGCATCCCCATCCTGAAACAGGGTGTTCTCCACCGTCGCCCCATGGATGGCACACAACAGCGCTCCACCCAAAACGCCAGCCACCCCCATCATGTGGAACGGGTTCAGCGTCCAGTTGTGGAACCCCTGGAAAAACAGCAAAAAGCGGAAAATCCCCGCCACCCCAAAGCTGGGCGCAAAAAACCAGCTGCTCTGCCCCAGCGGGTAAATCAAAAACACGCTCACAAACACCGCTATCGGCGCGCTAAACGCAATGGCGTTGTAGGGCCGCACCCCCACCAGCCGGGCAATCTCAAATTGCCGCAGCATAAAGCCAATCAGCCCCAGCGCTCCGTGCAGGGCCACAAAGGTCCACAGCCCCCCAATCTGGCACCAGCGGGTGAAGTCCCCCTGGGCTTCGGGGCCCCACAGCAGCAGCAGGCTGTGCCCCATGCTGTCGGCGGGGGTGGAGACGGCTACGGTCAAAAAGTTGCACCCTTCCAGGTAGGAGCTGGCCAACCCGTGGGTGTACCAGGAAGTTACAAAGGTGGTGCCGGTGAGCCAGCCGCCCAGGGCTAGGTAAGCGCAGGGGAACAGCAGCAGCCCGGACCAGCCGATAAACACGAATCTGTCGCGCTTGAGCCAGTCATCGACGATGTCGAACCATCCTCGCTCCTGACGCACGCGCCCTACCGCTATGGTCAT
>NZ_JANSIC010000379.1:0-1071 GCF_047461955.1 Synechococcus sp. R55.7 | reverse complement strand
CCAAAGTCGTCGTCGTTAACTATCGCTAGGGTAGTTGAGTTGAGAATGGCCAACCCCTCCGGCTTGTCGTGGGGATAATTGGGGATCGACATAATGTCAAATACTTCTTCTTTGGAAACGGGCTTGATCCCCGCTGCAATGATTTCCTCTTGGGTTAACTGCTCCAGAGTCTTGCCGTTAACCAGCAGGCCATTTGGACCAGGATCAAAGACATCCGTGGCAGCGGCAGTATCGATTTTGTAGATCTTCTTCGTAACCTCTTTGTCCTCTCCCGGCGTTTTGCCATCCCGTTCGAGAACCAGGAAGGTTGTGTCGGTAATGGCGACAATTTCGCTAACAGCGGTGCCAGTTCCCTCTAAAGGATAGAGGTATTCTTTGAACTTGCCCGTGGCCAGTTCATAGAAGAGTATCCTGCAAACAGTTGCGGTCTTTTGAACATCTTTGTTGGGGTTCAAAAGCGGAGACTGCATGATGCCGACCAAGTATTTCTGATCGGGCGTCAGAGTTAGCCCCTCCATGCCGCGATTGGGGCGCCGATTTTTGTAAACTTCTGGAAGCTTTTTGCCGCCAACTCCACTTCCAAAAGGATTTAGCCACTCGATGGCCTTGCCATTGGAATCAAAATGGATCAAGTGAGGTCCGTATTCGTCGGCAACCCAAAAGCTTCCATCTTTGGCCACCGCGATCCCCTCTGGATCGATACCTTTGGGATCCGGCGCAAGCTGCTTGCCGCTGAGATCGTAGGCATTCTCTCCCGTTCCCCCCGAGTCAGATGGATTGGGGATCCCGGTGAGATTTTTGCCTGTCTCGTCTTGCAGCAGGATGACCCTGTCCAACTTGAAGCCCTTGCCGTCCAAAGACAATCTGGCAACTTGAGGGGTAAAGTCTGGCTTAGGGAAAATCTTGTCGTTTGACTCAGCTCCATCAATATTGGGACCGCGATCGGTGAGCACATAAAAATATTGGCCATCAAAGGCAAGGCCAGAGCCAAACCCACCATTGTAGATTTTGACGCCGTTTTCTGTGGTCAAAAGCAGATCCCGCTTTGGAACAGGAGCCTTTTCGGGAAGG
>NZ_JANSIC010000378.1:0-1074 GCF_047461955.1 Synechococcus sp. R55.7 | reverse complement strand
TTGGATTACCTGCTGGCGGATCCCTGGGGTTGGCCTCATCCGGTGCGGGTGATGGGGGCTGTTATTGCCTGGGGGCAAGGCTATATCCTCAAGCACTGTTCGACTCCGCGAGCACAACAGTGGGGCGGGGCAGTTCTCACCCTAACTTTGGTGGGGGGATCCTACGGCGTGGGCTGGGGACTGGTCGCCATCGGCAATACCATCCACCCCTGGGCAGGGATCCTCGTGCAGGTGATCCTGATGGCCAGCTGTCTGGGAGGGCGCAGCCTGCGCTTTGCCGCCTTGGAGGTGTTGGATCCCTTGGAAAAAGGGGATCTGCCGGAGGCCCGTCAACGTCTCAGCCGCTACGTGGGGCGGGATACAGAGCACCTGACGGCATCGGAGATTTTGCGGGCGCTGATTGAGACGGTGGCCGAAAATACTCCCGACGGAGCAACTGCCCCTCTGTTCTACGCCTTCTTGGGAGGGGCGCCCTTGGCCCTAGCCTACAAGGCCAGCAGCACGCTGGATTCGATGGTGGGCTACCGCCACCCCCCTTTCACCCATTTGGGCACGGTGCCGGCCCGCTGTGAGGATGGGCTGACTTGGCTGCCCTGCCGCCTGACGGTGCTCACCCTGGCCCTGCTCAGCCGGGATCCTTGGGGGTTTTGGCAGCGGTGTCGTCAGGATGCGCAGGCGGATCCCAGCCCCAATTCCGGGTGGAGCGAGGCGGCTTTTGCCTGGCGGCTGCAGATCCAATTGGGGGGAACCAATTTCTATCAGGGGATCCCGAAGGTGAAACCCAAATTGGGGATCCCAGCTCGCCCCTTGACCCCGCAAGTGGTGCGGGAAAGCTTGGGACTGCTGCGACAGGTTGTATGGATTTGGGGGAGTTTGATGGTGGGAGCAACTCTCCTGTTGACCGTTCTGCAACTCATGGTCGTTTATTTCACCCCCTAGGATGAACTAAACAACCGGTTGCTTCCTGCTTCTACGACCCTTACCTAGCTGAGCTTTTGACTCAACCCCGGCAGAGGAATCTCCACAGGCGCAACTTCCCCCAGAACTTGAGGTAGAGTTAGCAAAGCTAACTAG
>NZ_JANSIC010000377.1:0-1074 GCF_047461955.1 Synechococcus sp. R55.7 | reverse complement strand
GGGAGTCGCTTCCCTTCGGGGAAGTGGAATTAATGGAAACGCTGTAATTAAATTTCAACCCATGAAGTTTTTTGAAAAATACCTTACCGTTTGGGTCTCGCTATGCATTGCTGCAGGCATTGGTCTTGGGAAAATACTGGGGAATTCTGTTTCGGTGCTTGAAAGCTGGCAGATATATACCATCAACATTCCGGTAGCGGTGTTGGTTTGGATGATGATCTACCCGATGATGGTACAGATTGATTTTTCATCGATAGGCGGTGTTTCAAAAAATTGGAAAGGGCTGGCGCTGACAGTTACTGTAAACTGGCTGATCAAACCTTTCACCATGGCATTGTTTGGATGGATTTTCTTTAAAAATCTGTATGCTACCTGGATCACTCCGGAAGATGCAGACCAGTACCTGGCAGGCGCCATTCTGCTGGGTGCCGCACCCTGCACAGCCATGGTGTTTGTGTGGAGTTATTTGGTAAGAGGCGATGCCAATTATACGTTAATACAAGTTTCAGTCAACGATCTTATTCTGCCGGTTGCATTTGTACCCATTGTAAAATGGCTGCTGGGAGTAACCAACATACAGATACCGTATGAAGTACTGATTACTTCGGTGGTTGTTTTTGTTGTTATACCGCTAACTACGGGTTATCTGACCAATCGGATATTGCCTCAACGAAAAGGAAAGGATTGGTTTGAACAAAAATTTCTTCCGGCACTTCGTCCTGTTTCCATACTAGCATTGCTTTCAACCCTGGTTTTACTCTTTGCCTTTCAGGGCGAACACATACTGGATCATCCATACACCATTTTGTTGATAGCCATACCACTGACCATTCAAACCTACTTCATATTTTTTATAACCTGGCTGGGTGGAAAATTGCTCCGTTTATCACATCCGGTTTGTGCACCGGCTGCGATGATTGGTGCCAGTAATTTTTTTGAACTCGCAGTTGCCGTGGCCATATCACTTTTTGGTCTTAATTCAGGTGCGTCGTTAGCCACGGTGGTTGGTGTACTCATAGAAGTACCCATCATGTTATCGTTGGTAGCCATCGCTAACAGTTGGAGGTATTAAAT
>NZ_JANSIC010000376.1:0-1093 GCF_047461955.1 Synechococcus sp. R55.7 | reverse complement strand
TTGCGGTCTTGCTCAGAAGTAAACTCCACGTAAATCACCTTGATGTCTTTGAGCTGCTCTTGCAAGCTGGTCAACACCTCCACCTCATCTCCACCTGTAGCCACCCTGAGCACATCGATGGGCTCCAAACCCAACTCCTTGAGGGCTGCCCTGGCTTCCCGGAAAGGGAGCAGCTGCTCCACTCCCCACTCGGCCTGAGGATCCTCCGGCCAGAGCCGACAAGTTCTGCAGCTATTCTGCCCCGCCAGCCCCACTGGATGCACAAAGCAGTTGCCCAGGCCAAGAGCATTCTGCTGCAGCAGGTGCAAGGCCAAGGGATCCACCTCAAAACAATGAATGGCCGCCTCAGGGCAGAAACCCCGAAAACAAACGCTACCAAGGCCTACCCCAGCTCCGATGTCGATAACCGTCTGCACCTGACTAGACAGAAACACAGGAAAGTTAAGATACGTCCTCTCGTAAAAAACGGTGTCTGGGTAGAGCTTTACCGAAAACCTGAGTTTGCCAAAGTCAAAGCCAGTCAACACTGCTTCCATTAACTTACTGGCATTGGCCAAAAGAAGTTGGTGGTCCTCTGCCAAGACAAAAGCAAAGTTAGCCCTCACAGACCGCCCCAGCCGCTGCAAGTCCTCAGCTGTGCACACCACAGCATCAAAACTAGGCCGACTGGCTGGCTCCCCTCTCACCTCATGAACTCGCTCGGGCACTCCCTTCTGCTGCAGCAGACCACAGGGATCCCCAAACCCCTCTTCCACGTACAGCTCCAGCCGCGGCAAGTCCAGCAAGTCCGCGGCTATCACCCCAGGACAGCCTCGGCCAACAAATACCCTCAGTCGCTCCTGCACGCGATGCAGCTCTTGAATGGGCTCGTAGATTCCTAGTCGTGTGTCTATCCAGGCAGAGCTGGCCGTGCTGACAAAGTAGCGCACATCAGAGCGGGGCGAGTAACGAAAGGGCTCCGGCAGCTCTCCCCCAAACACCCAGTCCAGCAGGTTCTGAATGCGGTGGCGGGGATGCCAGTGTTGGTCGAAAGTGTGATAAGCGCGGCGGGCAATTTGAATGGCCTCCTGGGGATGGTCTAGGTAGTAGCGGA
>NZ_JANSIC010000375.1:0-1126 GCF_047461955.1 Synechococcus sp. R55.7 | reverse complement strand
TCTTACTCTGTTCTGCCAATCTCTAGAAGGCACGAACCACCTCCCGGAGAACGGATTCTTGCAGATAGGGCTTGAGGGAGTCAGGCGTACCTAGATCAACCGGACTCTCTAAAATTTCCTCTAGATATCGTTTCAAGCGTACAAAAGTGAACAATCCAACTGGACGGTCAAACTCTACTAGCAGATCGATATCACTGTCTGTTTGCGCTTCATCCCTTGCTACTGAACCAAAGAGCATTAGAGACTTTACGCCAAAGTCCTTCAGAGTGTTCTGGTGATTTGCCAGTAATGTAAGGACTTCCTGTTTTTGCATTACCCAACCTGCAATGAAAAGAAAAGTCCATTAGGAATTATAGCTCACCTATTTCCTCTCAATTACGACTCAAACAAAGATTCATAACGCTTTGCAGGTCGCAGGCACAGTTGAGCCGAGGCACACCTTGCAGAGGACAGGGATCCCTGGGTTCCCGCAATGAGGGCATTTGAGCTTGCTCATCATCTTGTCTCTGGGTACATCTAACGGCACGCACATCTTGCCTTGCCATTAACAGCCAGTTCAAGAAACTTGTCGTCTTTGGGATCACGACACGTCGCCACGCGCTCTACAATCTCCACCAAGACGCCATCTCTAACAAAAGTGCTCAAGAACTCCATCCGTTCTTCCTCGGTTATATACCTTTCAAATCCTTTGCGCCGCAGGACATCGCTCAATTCTTCAACGGTCACACGTGAGATAAGCAATTTGCCTCTCTGTGTTGCCCTGTCAAAGACTTGACGAGTGACAGAACATCTCAACAGGAGCGCACTGATAACAACATTGGTATCAAAAACAAAGCATGGTTCACTCGACATTCAGCAGAGATTCCAGTATCTCAGGAGTTAAGCCACGCTCCTGTGCTTTTTGGCTGATTTCATCTATGACAACCTGAAGGGGACGCGGTGGTACGATGAGGTCGCGCAGCCAAAGGTTAAGTAACAACTGAAACTTTCTTTGCAGGTCAGCAGGAATTTGACTGTAAAGTCTCGCTGTATCTGCATCCAGAGGAATGGTAATCACTGTGTTCATCTTTCCAACTCCTCGATGTTGGATATTATTACACTTGAGATTAAGTCGCGCTGGCTAACG
>NZ_JANSIC010000374.1:0-1131 GCF_047461955.1 Synechococcus sp. R55.7 | reverse complement strand
ATCAGAGAAGATAGCAGAATCGGCAAAGTCCAGCTGCTCTGGGCGCAAAGCAAGACAGAGCTCTCGAAAAATTTGAGTTAACCGCCTATCATGCAGACCATCATCATGACTGTGGGCACCTCCTTGCTCACCAACCTTGACAAAGACCTGCAGCCGCAGCGCCCCTGGGTGGGACAAAAAACCATCGGGGATCCGGAGCAAGCGCTGGCCTGGATGAAAAGAACCGATCTGGAGCTGATCAGCGCCGATCGCGCCAGCGGGACGGAGTCCTTAACCAACACCTACTACCGCCTGGATCCCACCCCCGGCGATGCTTTGGTTCTGCTGCACTCCGCAATGGGCTGGAGTGTGCCCGGATTTTGAAGCTCTTCTTTGAAAGAGAACTGGGCCAACAACAGGTTTCTCTGGTGCCCCTTCCCGGCATCGACTACGAGCTAGAGGGATCCTCTCTGGAGCGGATGGCCGAGCTGTTGAAACAGTTGGCAGAGAGCGCCAAGGGGATCGTCACCTTTGCCGCCACCGGTGGGTTCAAAGCCCAAGCCATGATCATGGCTGTGGTGGGCAGCCAATTGGGGATCCCAGTTTGCTACATCCATGAGCAATACAAGTCTTTGGTCTACCTGCCCTACCTACAGCCGGAAGTTCAGCCCCGGATCCCTCGGGCAGGTCTTCCCGATCGCGCCAGCGGGACGGAGTCCGATCGCGCCAGCGGGACGGAGTCCTTTTCAGGCCGACCTCGCTCCGAAGTCATCCAGCTGCAGGTCGACAGCAGCCACCACCGTCCTCGCAGCTGGGTCAAGGTGGAAAAACTCCTGCGAGACATTCCCTGGGTGGATCTGGTCCGCTACGACCCGCACGCTTACTCTGCCCCCAAAAACAGCGTCAAAGCTGCAAACCGCAAAACAGAGGACGGCCGCCACATCTTGTGGATCCATCTCCACCAGAGCCAGGACATCCACCTTGCTGTCAGGGTAGAGACCACCGGTTACACCCCTGAGCACCTGGAGCAGGCCGCCGCTGAGTTGCGGGAGCGCTTGGGTCGTCTGGTGTGAGTTCCCCCCAGGGAAGGAACAGGCCAAGATCCACCCCCGGCCTTTCGCGAGGTGAGCGCGGGGCATTTTGTGGCTTGTC
>NZ_JANSIC010000373.1:0-1145 GCF_047461955.1 Synechococcus sp. R55.7 | reverse complement strand
CCTCTTTCCTCTATAAATTATTCTCTCTATCCTAACATAAGATCAACACGACCTACGGGGGTGAGGCTGGATTCCATTACGTGATCGAGCTGCTCTGGGATGCCTGTAGCGGCTTGCTGGAATCCCTGGTTCCCGGGATCCAATGCCCGCCGTTGCCCCCCCGTGCTTGAGAGATTATTCGTCAGATCTGTATTCTTGATGAAACTTGACAGAATTCTTGATGAAACTTGACAGATAAGTCTGGACAACGGGATCCCTTTTGGCTAACTTTGTGGGCGGGATCAGAGTAGCTCCTGAACAGCTTTGGAAAGTTGGTTTTCTTGCGGTTTGGCCTTATAGCTGTATAGATTCGAGGGTTGTCTCTGACACCAAAGAGACGCTGGAGACAAGTGAGTTGACATTCGCAAATATCAAAAAAATATGTGGGAGGGTCACGATGGATGAGCTTTTACCAGGGCTGATTGCCGTTGCCCTTTACGCCTTCTTTAGCTACACCTTAATGGTGATTGGAGAGAAGCTAAACGTGCCGAATGCTTGGTTAGCTTGGATCCCGATTGCTAACATCTGGGTGATGTGTCGAGCTGCTGGTAAACCCGGCTGGTGGGTGATCCTCTTCTTCATTCCCCTAGTCAACTTGATCTTCGGTATCTGGGTGATCTTTGCCATTCCACCCCGCCTGAATAAATCCCGCTGGCTGGGTCTGCTGGTTTTCCTGCCTGTTTTGGGAGCTTTGCTCTACTCAGGCATTCTGGCCTTCACTTGAATTAGCCAGCCTTGCCTTGATACAAACTAAACAATCGAAAAAGTCTACCACTTGAGCAAGTTGAAGCTCTCCATATCGATAGTGGCGCGGTTGCGGTAGATCCCCAGCACGATGGCCAAGCCCACTGCGGCCTCGGCAGCCGCCACAGTGATGACAAACACCGAGAACACCTGGCCGCGAATCATCGCTGAATCGACAAAGTTGGAGAAAGCCATGAAGTTCAGGTTCACCGCATTGAGCATCAGCTCAATCGACATCAGGACGCGAATCGCATTGCGGCTCACAATCAATCCGTAAATACCAATGCAGAAAAGAATCGCTGCCACCACCAAGAAAAACTGCAGTTGCAACATCGCGATGAGCTCCATGTAGATACACAATG
>NZ_JANSIC010000372.1:0-1147 GCF_047461955.1 Synechococcus sp. R55.7 | reverse complement strand
CTGACCGTTAGCGATGAAGATATCCATACCCTCATGGGCAGTGGCCAGGTGAACTTTGCCCAAATCCACCCCATTTCCACCAGAACGGGTGTGTTCTGGGGCCAAGGTATCACCCTTTCCCATTGGGCAGATAGAGTTCGCAGCAGCCCAGCAAAAAGCTGCCCTGATCGCGTCAGCAGGTCGTATCTTGGTCGGCCAGTTCTGGCGAAAGCCTTTCACAAAGCAGGCCGTAGGTCTTTTGCCTGGATCCCTAGACCAGCAGCGGGGCTTTGCGCCAAGCCTTGGGCTGCTGGAACCGGTGCAGATCTCGGATCAGCCGCACCCAGCCGTCAGACATGGACTCCACCAAAACTTTGCCTTTCTCCGGCGTGGCGGCGGTGGCATCGCCCAAAACTCCGCTCTGGGTGAGATCGCGAGTTGCCCAAGCGAAAGGGATCCGCCCTTCCATGCTGAGCAGGCTGTTTTCCGGCAGATCGTGGGGATATTCGCAGACCAATCGGTCGGTTCGCACCGTGTCCGGCAAAAGGTGCATCAGCATACTGGTCTCCCCATCGCCGGCGTGAATGCCCAATTCCCGTTCTTTCTCGGTAAACAGCTCTCGTCCTTCGTGGGGAACGCGCCAGACCGACACCGGAAACAGCATGAAATCTTCATACTTCTGGTGCAGATCGCGGGCAACAATCTCCAGGACCTGTGGCTGGCCACCGTGGGAATTGAGGAACACCAGCTTGCGAAACCCAGCTCGGTAGATGCTCTCTGCCACTTCTGTCAGCACCGCCATCAGGGTTTGAGCCGAGAGGGTAATGGTGCCGGGGAAATGCCAATGCTCGTTGGCTTTGCCGTAACATTGGGTGGGCAAAACATAGGCCGGGATCTCAGGCTCCAGCTTCTCCATGGCGCGCCCAATGATCGCCGTGCCGATGCAGGCATCCACCACCAGGGGCAGGTGGGGCCCATGTTGCTCGATTGAGGCAACCGGCTGAATGATCACCACGTTCTCTTTGTCGGGCATGGCCTGGATCTCCGTCCAGGTCAGGTAGGGGAAAAAGCGGTGGGGCGGGACAAAAGTGTGCATCATGGCGGGATCCGTTCAAGTTTGATCAGAAAGCTACCTAGCACCATGCCACAAAATCGGGTTCACGAAATG
>NZ_JANSIC010000371.1:0-1152 GCF_047461955.1 Synechococcus sp. R55.7 | reverse complement strand
AAGCAGGCAGCACTCCCATGCCAGCTTTTGCGGAGGATCCCTGGTGGTGTATGGAGCAAGCCGTCAAGATTGTGGCCTGAGCCGATGCTCTTGGGGACTTTTTCAGACTTTCAGAGATGGCTTTTCAGGATCCCATCAAAGGTAGACTCAACCTCATCGACGCCAATCACTGACAGGTGATAGAGGGAAGATAGACTACTTCTTGTATCTTGACTAACATCAGTTAAAACTATGAAAGCTTGGCTTCCCTGAAGACCGAGTTCATGAGCGATTCTGGAGTATTTTTGTATTTTATCTTGGTACTCACCTGTCTTCGATTCCACCCAGTAGAACTGATCGTTGATATGAAAGAGAAGATCCATCTCAAAATCGGCTCCATTCGATAAAGTAACTTGGGCATTCGCGACGTAAGAGAAACTGATCTTTTCGGTGTGAGCCGCAACAAGGCGGATCAGCGTGTCCCTAACATATCTTTCCAGCCAGTTTCCTGCCAGAAAGTTCAGGGCTCGAGGCGACCTACTGGGTCTTGCTACCAAGAGGCATCTGGGTGCCTTAAAGTATCTATACTCTTCCAAAAATGCGATGCTGTATAAATTTTTAGCAAATTGGCAAGTTGAACCGATTACTTGTGGAGGTTCATCTCTAAGGTTTAGGGAGAAAGAACTGCCGCTATTCATATTTGACTTAACCATTCCATAAAATCTCTTGATAAAAGAGTATCGGCTGCCCATAAAGGCAGCTATTTGATCTAGCTTTTCCTCTTTTTCTTCCGCAGCTATGTTTTTCATCCTTATGTTTTTTGAGTTTAGAAGCGACTCTATCTTTGATATATCAACGATAGCTGTCCCATCCTTGTCTCTTAGTACTTCGTCTGGTGTCTCAGGATCTGGTGCTTCACCAATGACCTGAGTAACCTGCTCATTCTGGGAGTCCTGATTTGCAGTTGGGCATATCTCGGATCCATGAGAACTTTGAATAGTAACCCGTAGTTGCCGATAAATATCTTTGGCCTCTTCCACTAGATTTTCCAGAATGGCTAGCTAATTGTTCAGTTGCTGGCCATGTTCGGCCAACTTTACAGATATAGCTTGTAGAAGGTCTCTGCCCCAGTCCTGTAGCAAGCTTTGCTGGCTGTCAGCAAGGCGAAATTTA
>NZ_JANSIC010000370.1:0-1154 GCF_047461955.1 Synechococcus sp. R55.7 | reverse complement strand
TTCTAAACAAGTCCCCCTCTGGAAGTTTGCAAAGGGCAAGAAGACGAGATTCTAGAGCCTCATGAGTCTCCAAAGAGCCATTGGCCAAGATGTGGTTGACCGGAATCCCACTTTGAAAAAGTTTACGCGCCACCAGCAACGATCTATGACATTCAATAGGGTCTTTCTCAGCACACATCAGTGCGATCCGATACCGACTAGAACCTTGGATCAGACGGTCGATCCCTTCGAGGAAGGCTGGCTCATTTGCCAGTCGTTCATACTGAATCCTACCCTGATCATAGCAGCTCGGATTTTCGCTACGTCCTCCCAATTCTTTGCCCAGAAAGACGTAAGCAATACCTGCTGCCGCTAAAGCACTTTTCAACTTTTCTTGTGAATATTGAGGGACGTAACGGCTATATGGACGTGAGCGAACGTCGCCAATACCGGTGATGTTGTACTGGCGCAGTAAGTCTATGAAAAAATCAATCTCGTGGTTTGAGTGACCAATCGTGTAGATCTCTGATTTCATATGAGTCGACCTGAGTAGAGAACAGCCGCTATCAGCTTGTAGTAATAGCCCAAGTAGGGATCGCTAAGGCTAACACACAGCACCGGATCGGGGATGTCATATTGACCGTCTTCGCCCATTAGGAAATCCCGTTCAATCACAGGATCGGTAACATCCATGCAGTATTTTACTCCCTTGTATACAAACTCGCCGCGTACTCTACGCTTAGAATTCGGGTATCCTGGTGCCTTGTAACCAACCAACAGACGCAAATGCTCGACCGGTACAAGGTAAAGAGAAACTCCGCTTTCTCGCCCGACACTTAACCGGTTGTTCCACCCAGCATAGCTGCTCTCGCCAGTGCCCCAGAGATTCTCAGGGTTGTCTAGCCAACTGTTGATATCCTCCCAAGGCAGGTGGCCAACTTTTTTCCAGCGGTGCTTTGGATTGATAACGTGGTTCTCCCTCTGGTGAGGTAGTGGCTGAGGTGTATCACAAGAGACACAGAGAATATCAAGAAGTTCTGGGTCGCCACCGCTCTCGTAGTACCTCTCATGTTCAGAGACCTCATGTGACGGGCGGCTGCTGACAGGACGCACCCATTCTCCTGGCTCTCCGTTCTGCCATTCCTTGCCGGCAATACAGCGACCGGCCATTTTTC
>NZ_JANSIC010000369.1:0-1158 GCF_047461955.1 Synechococcus sp. R55.7 | reverse complement strand
ACCCGATTCAATCCCGATCTCAACTTAGGAGTCACGGTTCTATGGATCGCAAGCGGATAGTGGTCTTCGCCGAGCAGGTGAACGGGGAACTGCAGCCCATTGGCTTAGAGTTGTTGGGGGCCGGGCGGCGGCTGGCCGATAAGCTGGGAGCCACCTTGAGCGCTCTTGTGCTTGGATACAACATTGCCCACTTGCCCCCAATTCTGATCGGCCACGGGGCAGATCAAGTCTTCATTGCCGATCATCCGGAGTTGGCCGAATACCGCACCTTGCCCTACCGCCGGGTGATCACGGACTTGATCAAAAGCTGGCCCCAACCACCCCACACCATCCTGCTGGGATCCACCACCACCGGGCGAGATCTGGCCCCCCGCTTGGCCGCCCACCTGGAGACCGGCCTGACGGCAGACTGCACCGAATTGGACATCGGCCCCTTCGAGTACACCAATAGCAAAGATCCGAGCAAGTCTGGCCTCTTCCCCGACTGCCTCTACGCCATCCGGCCCAGCTTTGGCGAATCTCTCAAGGCCCGCATCCTCGGCCCGTGGAAAAACCCCCAAATGGCCACGGTGCGCCCAGGGGTGATGGTGCCTCTGCCCTGGGATGGATCCCGCCAGGGGGAAGTGATCCCGGTGCCGGTCAACTTGGATCCCGGCGATCTGCGCCTGCAGATTGTGGAAACGGTGCGCAACCTGTCCCAGGCGGTGGATCTCACCCGCGCCAAGGTGATCGTTTCCGGCGGCTACGGGCTGGGATCCCCAGAGGGATTTGAGCTGTTGAAGGAGTTGGCCGCTTGTTTCCCCAACAGCGCCGTCGGCTCCTCCCGCAAGGCCGTGGATTCTGGGTGGATCCCCTATGCCCATCAAGTGGGCCAAACCGGCAAGACCGTCCGACCTCAGCTCTACATTGCCTGCGGCATTTCTGGGGCCATTCAACATCGCGTGGGCATGGACAAATCCCAGACGATCATTGCCATCAACAAAGACAGCGCCGCTCCTATCTTCAAATTTGCCCACTACGGCATTGTCGGGGATCTCTACCAGGTGGTGCCGGAGCTGATCCGGCAACTGCGACAGAGACAGGAGGAGCTCCGAGAAGGCGCCGAGGGCCAGCCTTTCCAGAGCCTCGGCGAGCGGATCCCAATTTTGCAGAGTCGAT
>NZ_JANSIC010000368.1:0-1161 GCF_047461955.1 Synechococcus sp. R55.7 | reverse complement strand
ACCTTTGGTGGGCGGCGATTCTGACCTATGGTGAAGGGTGGCACAACAACCATCATGCCGACCCGAAGTGCGTTAAGGCCGGTTTGCGTTGGTGGGAGATCGACATGACCTACTGGGCCATTTGGCTGTTGGCGAGATTGGGCCTGGCTCGTAAGCTGCACCTGCCTGCCCAAGGCCAAGCTGCTCGCTGAACTGGTTTTTCCCAGACCTTGCAGAGGAATCATCCGGGGATCCCTATCCCTAGGGATCCCTTTTGGGTTGCAGAGAGAGCTAGTCTTCTAAGGGGCTATACTGCCACGCTCCATAGTGGTCAAGAATACGCTTAATTTGTTCTATGTCGGCATCGGGTTCTTGATGAATATGCAATGCCTCTATTTGGCTGTCTTGGTAGCGAAAGGTGGAGTTTTTTTTCCACTCCAGCTCCGTTTTCACCCCTGAAACACAGGCCAAATGAGCAGCCACCTCCCGATAAACCATCAGGGGCATAGAATCGTAGCGAACAGCGTAGCGTTTCAGCTTGGGGACGCTCACGTATGGCAACCCAATCAACGTAGCTCAAAACAACTCAAGTATAGTCACTTCAAGTTAGATTAAGACGCTTCCTAACTACTCCGCGGTGTCGCCCAAATGCTCCGCATCACTTCCGCGAGTCCCCCAATCCCTCTCCCTAGGAGAGAGAAGAGCTAGGAAGCACTGCAACGGAACAGTTTCATTCCTCATTGAAATGACTATAACTTCTGGGCAATACAGTCACCAAAACCCCCCCGCTCAACACTCTTTGCTGGACACTTGACCGGCAAAATGGGATGGGACTAAGCAATTTTGTCATCGACCAAAGTGCAGCAGTTTACCTGATCCAGGCAAATCTTTCCCCATTGCAAGGCCCAGCGTACTAAGGCCACCCGATTTGCCGTTCGGGTCTTGCTCAAAATATTGCTGATGTGATTGTCAACGGTGCGCTTGCTGATCTCTAGGCGTTCCGCGATGTCCTGATTGGTCAGTCCTGCTGCAATCAACTCAATGACCTGCAGCTCCCGTTCGGACAACAAGTCTGCGGAATGATAGTCAGTACCCATTCCGAATGCCTGCTTAAGATGAACTGTAAAGATTACCTACCCCAATTCTAGGGGATCACCCCTGAGATGGATAGCCCTGCAGCAG
>NZ_JANSIC010000367.1:0-1166 GCF_047461955.1 Synechococcus sp. R55.7 | reverse complement strand
CTCTCTCGGTCTTGTTCGGCCAGCTCCTGGATGGCCTGTTGGTACACCTGGGCAGGTGTGGATCCCTGGTTGACTTGCTTCAGCCAGCGTTGGGCCTCATTGCCCTGGTGGAGCAGGGTTTGCAAGGGAGCTAGAAAACAGCCTAAGCCCTGAGGTTGGCCAATGCGCCAAGCTTCGGTCAGCAGCTCTTCGATCCACTCTTGGGCCGCCCGTTCCCGGCCTGTCTGCCAATCGACCAAACGAGATTGCAGCGATTCTCGGGCAGCAGCCTGCTCGTTGGCCTCGCAAAGGCTCTCCAGCTCTGTTGGGGTAAAGGGCCCCCGCAAGGGATCCAGCGCTTCCGGCTGGGCCAGCAACTGCCAGAGACGGGCTTCCACCAAGGCGGTAATCGCCAGAACCATCACCGGATCCCCCACCAGATCGCAAATGCGCAGCTCCACGCGGTTGAGGTGGTAGGGCCGCTCCGGGCCGTTGGGTCGCACCGAGGCCCACAGGTGGCGCACATTCTGCATTGTGCCCAAGGCTAGCTGCTCCTGGATCCAGGCAATGTAGTGGGCGTGATCCCGGAAGAAGGGCACCTGAGCCGGCGTTTTGGGGAACACCTGCCAACGGCTGGAGTGGGATCCCGTCACCCGTCCGTCCAGAAAAGGAGAGGAAGCGCTCAGAGCTAGGTAGAGAGATGCTTCCGCTCGCAGCAGGCGACAGGCCCGGAAGATGGCCTCGGTACCTGGCAGGCCAACATTGATGTGAATGCTAGCAGTTACCACCCGCGTGCCATAGGTGCGCTCGATGTAGTCGTGGTAGGGGTTGCCGGGATCCGACCGCTCGAAGTGATCGCTGCCGCCCAAAGCCAGCGTACTCCCCGGCAGAAGGGTGTAAGGGCCAAGACGGCGCAAAAATTGCCGCAACTGTAGGCGAGGCCGCAACAAGGCACAGAGCAGGTCTTCGTAGCGGCGAAGGGGAGGGGTGATATACTCCACGTTGCGCCGATCCGGCTCCCGCACAAACCCTGGCAAAGCCTGGCAAATGCGATCCGACAAGCCCACCACTTCCCCGGCGGCGGTGCCGGTGTACATTTCCACCTCAAAGCCCTTGGTCAACAGCACAGGCCAGCCTCCAGCCGCAGCCTCACCAGTCTAACCTTTCCTTTCTCCCCTCATTGTCCT
>NZ_JANSIC010000366.1:0-1177 GCF_047461955.1 Synechococcus sp. R55.7 | reverse complement strand
TCAGCATGAGTGCGGGAGTATGTCACGACGGAAGGTGAGGCAGATGGGGGGCTGGCTCAGGCAAAACTGGCTGTGGCAACTGGGGAGAGCCCTTGTGGCTGTTTGGATCGGCTGGGCGGAGGGGAGCGCTGCCTGGGCGAGGGACATGGCGCCGGCTGCCCCTGGAGTCTCCTCTCCCCCTACTTTGCCCATCCCTTGGGAATGGGTGTACGACTTGCAGGAGCAAGCCCGGCAGCGGCAATGCACATTGGTTGGCCTGTTGCGCAGCGATCCCTTGCCGGCGCCGGATCCCCAGTGGCAGGTGTACACACGGCTAGATTTGGTGGCCACGCCTCAGGCTGGTCGGTTGACCAGTGTGTTGTTTGCCGAGAACACCCGTACTCGGGCCTTGCAGGTTATCTATCAAGCCTCAGGGTCGGTGTACGACCCCGTTGAGGCATTGGATTTTGCCATGATCCTGCCTCTAGCCTGGCAGGGGAACACTTTGCTGGCGCGGGAGTACGAAGGCTGGTTCCAGACCGATTTGAGCTGGGATCGGGCGGTGGTCTGGCCTTTGCCCACTGGCTCGACAGGGATCCCACCGGTGCAAATCTGGGATCCGCCGCCGGCGCTGGGGTATGCGCAGCTGCTGGGCTGGGATCCCCAGGCCCGAGAGCGGGTGCTGTTTGCGGTGGCCGATAGCCTTGGAGAGATGCCCCGCTTGGTGAGCGTGGGCCCAGACCGCCAGGTGTTGCTGCGAGCGCCTGCCGTTGCCCTTTCCCCAACTCCCTCTTCTCTACAGGGGTGGCAGGAGATCCGGCCCAAGGGGGGAGAGCCTCTCTGCCACCAAAGCCGTTTTGGGCTGGAGCAGGGAGGGGAAAATGAAAAATTAAACTGAGATGCAGAAGCCTGTGGGAGCGACAACCATGTCCAAACCGGTGGTGCGGCGGGGCTGGCCTCTGGAGGCCTTTGTCGGGGATGTAATCGTCTGTACCCTAGAGGGATCCCATCTGGATCAGGTGACGGAAATCCGAGTCAGCCCGGCGGGTAAAGGGATCCGAGTCAGCTTTGGGGATCCCTTGGGACGCTCTAAGGAACCGGTGCAGGCCAACGCCGAGGCGCTGACGGTTACCTTTGAGATCGATCCCAGCACCTACCCTGGCGAAAAGCGCATTGAGCTGATCTCGCCGGCAGGGCC
>NZ_JANSIC010000365.1:0-1182 GCF_047461955.1 Synechococcus sp. R55.7 | reverse complement strand
ATATCGTTGTCATCACGCATAGGCCAAGAATACGATTGAGCGGTGCAACGACTTCAAGCCTTCAAGTACGAATTGCTGCCCAACAGCCAGCAGGAACGGCAGATGCGCCGCTTTGCTGGCTCCTGCCGGTTCGTCTACAACAAAGCACTGGCGTTGCAGAAGGAGCGTCACGAGCAAGGTCAGAAAAAGCTAGGCTATGCGGGCCTGTGCCAGCTGCTCACCGCGTGGCGCCACAGCGCAGATACGGCGTGGCTGGGGGATGCGCCGGTGCATCCGCTGCAACAGGCGCTCCAGGATTTGGAGCGAGCCTACAGCCACTTCTTCGCCCAGCGCGCCGGCTTCCCGAAGTTCAAGAAAAAAGGCCGGTCCGACAGCTTCCGTTATCCCGAGCCCAAGCAAATCCAGCTGGACCAGGCCAACAGCCGCATCTGCCTGCCTAAGCTTGGTTGGGTGCGCTACCGCAATAGCCGAGAAGTGCTAGGCACAGTGAAGAACGTCACCGTATCCAAGCACGCTGGCAAGTGGTTCGTGTCGATCCAGACCGAGCGGGAGGTTAATTGGCCTATTCCGCAGGGGGGCGCAGTGGGCATGGACATGGGCATTGCCCGCTTGGCTACCCTCTCGGACGGCACGTTCTACGCGCCCCTCAACAGCTTCAAGCGGCACGAGGCGCGCTTGCGCAAGGCACAGCAAGCGCTCTCCCGCAAAGTCAAGTTCAGCAACAACTGGAAGAAGGCAAAAGCCCGCCTCCAGCGTATTCATTCTCAGATGGCCAACGCCCGCCGCGACTTCCTGCACAAGGTCTCGACCGCGATTTGCAAAAGCCACGCGATGGTGTGCATCGAGGACTTGCGGGTGCGGAATATGTCCAAGTTGGCGGCAGGGACGGCAGATGCTCCTGGGAAGAACGTCCGCGCCAAGTCGGGGCTGAATAAGTCCATCCTCGACCAGGGGTGGTACGAGTTCCGTCGCCAGCTGGAGTACAAGCTGGCCTGGAAAGGTGGCAGGCTCATTGTCGTGCCGCCGCAGAACCCGAGCCGCACCTGTCCATGTTGCGGCCATGTTTCATCAGACAACCGCCAGACCCAAGCCTGGTTCGAGTGCGTGGCGTGCGGCTATGAGAATAACGCCGATCGCGGCAGCGGGCCGGAGGCCTTTCGCGGCAGCGGGCCGGAGGCCTTT
>NZ_JANSIC010000364.1:0-1184 GCF_047461955.1 Synechococcus sp. R55.7 | reverse complement strand
GCCAAGGAGCTTATTCAAGGGTTAGCCTCGCGTAAGGCCCTCGGTTGCTCCGGAGTTAAGGGCTAGGGCCCACTGCCGCGATGGTTTCTTCCTTTTTGTTAGCCATGAAAATCGCCGCCAACATCACCCAGCTCATCGGTCGCACCCCGCTGGTGCGGTTGAATCGGATCCCGCAATCGGAGGGGTGCCTGGCCGAGATCGTGGTGAAATTGGAGAGCTTTAACCCTGCCGCTTCGGTGAAAGACCGCATTGCCGTCAGCATGATCGAGGCTGCCGAACAGGCCGGTTTGATCACCCCCGGCAAGACCATCTTGGTGGAGCCCACCTCTGGCAATACCGGCATTGGCCTGGCCATGGCCGCTGCTGCCAAGGGTTACCGGCTCATCATCGTCATGCCTGAGAGCATGAGCCTGGAGCGGCGACTGCTGTTGAAAGCCTACGGAGCAGAGGTGCACCTGGCCAGTAGCGCCGGCGGCATGGGGGAAGCCATCTGGAAGGCTGAAGAGATCGTCCGCCGCACTCCCAACGCTTACATGTTGGGCCAGTTCACCAATCCCGCCAACCCCCAGATCCATGCCAGAACCACCGGCCCGGAAATTTGGGAAGATACCGATGGTCAAGTGGATATCCTGGTGGCAGGGGTAGGTACCGGCGGCACCATCACGGGGGCGGGCGAGTTTTTGAAGGGGAAAAACCCAGCCATTCGACTGGTGGCCGTTGAACCCAAGGCCAGTGCCGTCTTGAGTGGTGGACGGCCCGGCTTTCATCGCATTGAAGGGATCGGAGCGGGATTCGTGCCTGATGTGCTGCGGCGCGACCTGCTGGATGAGGTGATCCCAGTGGAAGATGAAGAGAGCATGGTCTACAGCCGGCGCCTGGCCAAAGAAGAAGGGATCCTCTCCGGCATTTCCACTGGGGCTGCCTTGGCGGGAGCCATCCAGGTGGGGCGGCGACCGGAAAACGCTGGCAAGCGGATTGTAATGATCCAGCCTAGTTTTGGGGAACGCTACCTGAGCACACCTCTTTTTCGCGACTTGGAGCGGGATTCCGATTCGAGATGACGATGATGCTGAGACTGCTGCCCTACAGGTCGCCCTGGCCCAGAGGGCGAGCTAGCATGGGTGAGAGTGACGTGGCGGAACGGCAGACGCGCTAGACTTAGGATCTAGTGCCGCAAGGCGTAA
>NZ_JANSIC010000363.1:0-1194 GCF_047461955.1 Synechococcus sp. R55.7 | reverse complement strand
TGCCGGTAGAAGATCGGCCTGCTCAGTTGGGGGATGTGGTGGTGATCGATTTTGAGGCCCGCGATGCAGAAGGCAATCCCCTCGACGAGATGACCACCCAGGACTTCCAGCTGGAACTCAAGGAAGACAACTTCATCCCCGGTTTTGTGGCGGGCATCGTGGGCATGCAGCTCGACGAAACCAAGGAGATCGCAGCCACCTTCCCCGACGACTACTTCAGAAAAGAGTTGGCCGGGAAAACGGTTACCTTCACTGTCTGCCTGAGGGAGATCAAGGCCAAAGAGCTGCCCGAATTGGATGATGCCTTTGTGCAAGAGATCAGCAGCTTTCAAACGGTGGCCGAACTGCGGGAGCACTTGCAAAAGCGCCTCGA
Organism: Synechococcus sp. R55.7; assembly: GCF_047461955.1. Classification (NCBI taxonomy): domain Bacteria; kingdom Bacillati; phylum Cyanobacteriota; class Cyanophyceae; order Synechococcales; family Synechococcaceae; genus Synechococcus; species Synechococcus sp. R55.7. Next base: position 821 of record NZ_JANSIC010000363.1, on the reverse strand, counting down.
ACAGGATGCCCTGAGACAATCCGAGGAGAACCTGGAAACCGCCATCCTCAACGCCATCTTGGAGACTACTGAGGTGGATTTGCCGGAAACCCTCATCGAACAAGAAACGACACAACTGCTGGCCCAGAGTCTCCAGGCCCTGCGGCAGGAAGGCATCAAGCCGGGGGAGCTCCGTAAGTTCTTGTCCGAGTTGCCTCCCGAAACCCTTAACCAGTTGAAAGAGCGCCACCGACCCGAAGCCATCGACCGGCTGCGGCGCACCTTGGCCCTGAGCGCCATCGTTCGGCAAGAGCAAATTGCCGTAGGTTCCACGGAGTTGGACGTGGAGGTGGAAGAGGTGATGGCGGCCTATGCCCAGCAAGGCCAAAAGCTGGATCGGGAACGAGTACGCCAAGCCGTCTATGAAGGCTTGCTGACCGACAAGGTGATGGCTTGGCTGAAGTCTCAGACCACGGTCAACTGGGTCGATAGCGAGGGGAATCCAACCCAGGCGCCCACTTCTTTGGCAGGCTCGGAGGAGAAGGTTGAAGTGCCAGAGGCCGAGTTTGAGGCCGATGAGCCAGAAGCAGAGGTATCTGGGATCCCTGAGGCAATTGAATCCTCATCAGAGACGGCTACGGGGGCGGAAACGGATGGAGAAGCTGCAGCTGCGGAAGCCGAGCCAGCTACAGAAAAGGCTGTAGAAGCATCCCCTGCTGAAACCGTCTCAGCCTCTGCGGCAGAGGCAACGCTCCCAGTTGAGGAGAAAGCGGCAGAGACCGCTACAGAGATCCCGGCAGCAGAAAAGCCCAAGCCGAGCAAAAAGGACAAAAAAGGCAAGT
>NZ_JANSIC010000362.1:0-1198 GCF_047461955.1 Synechococcus sp. R55.7 | reverse complement strand
GATTCTTCCGAAATGTGGTCGATCAAGGTGCTCATCTCCGCCAGGATCTGATAAACGCGGTCAAAGCTTTGTCGGGTTCGCTCTTCCTGTTCCGGTTGACGCGCCTGCACCATGTACAAGCTCATCTTGATGGTTTGCAGGCGGTTTTTGCCCAAATCTTCTAGCATTTCCCGAATTTGCCCGATTGCCTCCCGCCTCACCTGTCTCTGCCGCCGTCGCAACAGCCAAAAGAGGATCCCGTGGATAACCCCCACCAAAGTGGCGCTGACCGCCGTTGCCGTTTCTAGCGAAAAAGCGCTGCGGCTGGCCACAAAACCACTTAGCAGAATCACCCCTATTCCTACCGCCGTCAAGATGAGCTCAATGTTGTTTAGGAACCATCTTCCTGCTGGTCTCCAGATCCCAGATCCGGCCACTTGACCCTGAAGAATGCCCATCATAGCCTTTTGCACCTCCCTTCCGTCTCTCCCGTTCGCTCAGCCCATCACTACCTGCTCAGCCGCCCCAAGGCCAGGCGCGGTCTTCTACGGCTCAGTTGACGCTTCAGACAAAGCTGCCGGAGTTTTCGCCGCCGCAAGCGCAAGGGTCTGCGGGCCAGGGATCCCGCTGTGGTTGACTCCGGTGCAGGAGCCTGCATCTTTCGACTCAGCTCTTGATGGTGTTGGCGGAGATCCTCAATCTGCCTGAGGCGAGTCTCCAGCTCTCGGCGCAGTTCGGCGTTTTCTTTTTCCAGACGCTGCAGGCGTTTCAGCAGCTCTGAGGACTCCGTTCCGCTGACGCGGTCGGAAACTGGGATGGGATGGGGAGCAGTCACCACCGAGCTGTGCACATTCCTGCTATCTCGCATAGCCTGGGCAGCCCGACGCAACAGAGCCACCCCCTTGGGATCATCGCTGTCCATGAGGCTGGCCGCTCCAAACTGGAGCTGTACCGGCAGCGCCCGTCCATTCACCACAAAGGGATCCTGAATCATTCGCTGGCAGCAGCGTTCGGCAGCCATTTGCGCAGCAGCCAAGGTGCTCCCCGGCAGCAGAATGATAAACTGCCCCTCGTCGTAGCAAAACAGGTCGTCTCCATCGCGCAGGTTATTGGCCAGGCGCTCTCTAAACAGCTTGAGCAGATCAGCCCGACTGTCGGCTTCCAGCTCTTGTGCCAGAGAACCGAGGTTGGCCAAGCGCAGCACAAACAAGCTGAGGGG
>NZ_JANSIC010000361.1:0-1207 GCF_047461955.1 Synechococcus sp. R55.7 | reverse complement strand
AGGTGGTTGACGAAACTTAACGGATGTTTTAAGTTTAGGTTGTCAATCTTCGCGCTTCCTTAGGGAAGTTTGTCCTCATGACTACTGTTATCCAACGTCGCTCAACCAGCAACGTGTGGGAGCAGTTCTGCGAGTGGGTCACCTCCACCGATAACCGCCTTTACATTGGCTGGTTTGGGGTGCTGATGATTCCCACCCTCCTGACTGCCACCACCTGCTTTATCATCGCCTTCATTGGGGCTCCGCCGGTGGACATTGACGGCATCCGCGAGCCCGTTTCCGGTTCCTTGCTGTACGGGAACAACATCATTTCTGGGGCTGTAGTGCCCTCTTCGGCAGCCATTGGCCTGCACTTTTACCCGATTTGGGAAGCCGCCTCACTGGACGAGTGGCTGTACAACGGCGGTCCGTACCAGCTGATTGTGCTGCACTTTTTGATTGGGGTGTTCTGCTACATGGGACGCGAATGGGAGCTGAGCTACCGTTTGGGGATGCGGCCCTGGATTGCGGTGGCTTACTCTGCGCCCGTGGCAGCGGCCACAGCAGTGTTTTTGATTTACCCGATTGGGCAGGGGTCGTTCTCGGATGGGATGCCCCTGGGGATTTCGGGGACCTTCAACTTCATGCTGGTGTTCCAGGCAGAGCACAACATCCTGATGCACCCGTTCCACCAGCTGGGCGTGGCTGGCGTGTTTGGGGGTGCGCTGTTTAGCGCCATGCACGGGTCGCTGGTGACCTCGAGCCTGATTCGGGAGACCTCGGAAGAGGAGTCTCAGAACCTGGGGTACAAGTTTGGGCAAGAGGAAGAGACCTACAACATTGTGGCGGCGCACGGGTATTTTGGCCGGTTGATTTTCCAGTATGCGTCGTTCAACAACAGCCGGAGCCTGCACTTTTTCCTGGCGGCTTGGCCGGTGATTGGGATTTGGTTTACGGCGCTGGGGATCAGCATCATGGCGTTCAACCTGAACGGGTTCAACTTCAACCAGTCGATTGTGGACAGCAACGGTCGAGTGGTTGGGACGTGGGCTGATGTGTTGAACCGTGCCAACCTGGGGATGGAAGTGATGCACGAGCGGAATGCGCACAACTTCCCGCTGGATTTGGCGGCGGTGGAGGTAGCGCCTGCGGTGCGTGGCTGATGGCCTGACCTGACGCTTCAACAGCATTGGTGGATCCCCCAGCTTGGTCTGGGGGATTTTTTTGT
>NZ_JANSIC010000360.1:0-1208 GCF_047461955.1 Synechococcus sp. R55.7 | reverse complement strand
TAAGCGCGGCGGGCAATTTGAATGGCCTCCTGGGGATGGTCTAGGTAGTAGCGGATTTTCTCCAGGAGTTGGGCTTCGGAGTTGTAGGTGTCGCAGTAGGTGCCGGGCGCCAAAAGTTCGTCCAATCCTGAGGCGAAGGAGAGCTGGTCAGTAAGCAGAAAGCCCCCTGCAGAAATCACTTCCAAGTTCCTTAAGTTCAGATCCCCATTTTGGCTGCAGTTAAAGGAAATCAGAGAATGGGCAAACCATTTGGCTGCCTCTTGGCGGTTGGCTGTTTTGATGAGGATGGGCAAATCTGCATTCTTTATGGCTTGAACCAGCCGGCAACGCCTGGGATGGCGGGATCCCTGTTGGCCGATAAAGACCACTTGATTTTCTCTATCTTCCACCCAATCGTGGGTAACAGTGCGCATGGAGATAAGAGGCAACCAGGCAAGATTCTCAGCGCCTGCTGCGGCAAACCAGTGCAAATGCTGGAAGTTATAGGCAGTAGCGACGTAATCAAAGCCTTCAGTAGCCCAGTAGGCCAAGAGATGGTTGATGGGAAACTCCCAGTGGTGGGTGTCTCCAGCCAGTAAAACAGTTGGACAGCCAAACTTTTTGGTATTAAGAGGATTGCTGTAGTCGAAGCTGGAAGTCCAAACAATAACTAGGTCAAACTCCTTATTTGTAATTTGCTCAGACTGCTGCACAAAGTCATAGAGGTCATAGTCTCCCTCTGGGCACTCCACCAATTCCTTAGAGAGATTGACAAAGTTTAGTCCAAAGCCCTTGGCTTTCCTCTTGGGGCAAAGACTGACCTGCCGATCTGAAAGCTGCGGGGGCGGGATATAGTCTGGCGGAGTTGGCCAATTGAGGAGAATTCGCGGAGCATTGGCCTTGATGTCTTGCATTTCTCGACTCCCCAAGTTGAGCGGCAGGTTCTTCTAGCTCCTGCAGGCTACTAGGATTGGACACAACAACAAGGGATCTCTGTTGCCCTGGAAAACGATAAGCCGAGCATAGGTTATAAGCAACCCCATGGATCCCTGTCTGCAAGAGCCGAATCCAGTTTACCTGCCTGGATGGCCCCTACCCAAGACGAGCTCTCCTACGACAATGGCATACCCATGGAAAGCTGGCGGCACACGTGCCAGATGGACTTGCTCATCTCCACCACCCATGCCGAGCGAGGTTTTGAGGCTGTACCCAGCGAAGTGGGAGGGTAG
>NZ_JANSIC010000359.1:0-1228 GCF_047461955.1 Synechococcus sp. R55.7 | reverse complement strand
GCCTGGGAGGGATTTCTCTCCGGGCTGGCTCACCCTGTCATTGGCTTGGATCACCTGGCCTTCGTCGTGGCCATCGGTCTTGTGGCGGCGGGGCAGCCCTGGCGCTACGGGATCCCTTTGGGCTTTGTGTTGGCAGGTCTGGTGGGCACTGGGATCCACCTGGCCGGCTGGGATCCCCTGGGACTGACGGAGCTGGCCATTGCCTCTTCCGTGGTTCTCTTCGGCTTGCTGCTGGTGCAACCGCGGCAGATCCCAAGTTGGCTCTTGCTAATAGGGGGATCCCTGGCGGGGCTATTCCATGGCTATGCCTACGCCGAAACCATTATCGGCGCCCAACCCATGCCTTGGGTGGGATATCTACTGGGGTTGAGCACCGTCCAGTATGGGGTAGCTCTCCTGGCCCTTTGGGCAGCAGAACGCTGGGGGTTGCGGATCCCTGGCTTAACTCGCTGGGCCGGCTGGGCGATTACAGTGGTGGGGGCTGCCTTCCTGACCTTGGCAGTGGTGGGCGCGTAAAAAGCGCTAATTTTGCTCCCTTGCGCTCGGGATCCCCGATCCGGTACAAGGATAGCGGTGAAGATCTGTAAAACGAGGGGAGATCCCATGGAGCGCACCTTTATTGCCATCAAGCCAGACGGCGTGCAGCGGGGGCTGGTGGGCACCATCATCCAGCGCCTGGAGAGCCGGGGCTACCAATTGGTGGGCCTGAAGCTGGTGCAAGTGAGCCAAGAGCTGGCGGAAGCCCACTATGCCGAGCACAAAGAGCGCCCCTTCTTCCCCGGTTTGGTTCAGTTCATCACCTCTGGGCCGGTGGTGGCTATGGTCTGGCAGGGCAAAGGGGTGATTGCTGCCGCCCGTAAGCTCATCGGCAAGACCAACCCCCTGGAGGCAGAACCGGGCACCATTCGCGGCGATTTTGGCATCGACATTGGCCGCAACCTCATTCACGGCTCCGATGGAGTTGAAACCGCGCAGCGGGAGATCGCCCTTTGGTTCGATGAGTCGGAATTGGTGAGCTGGACACCGGTTGCCCAAAGCTGGATTTATGAGTAGGTACTTGCTGCAGGCAAGGGGTAGTCGTGTTCGCAGGTTCCAGACCGGAAGTAGTGCAGAGCGCTAGGGCCGTGTTTCGAACTGGCTTCGGCTGGCCGCAAGCGGCTCTGTTGGAAGTGCCTTGAACCACCCCTTCTCTGCCAAAACTCGAGCGGCAAGCAGGATCTGTTTGCTA
>NZ_JANSIC010000358.1:0-1248 GCF_047461955.1 Synechococcus sp. R55.7 | reverse complement strand
CTGACAGGAACCTCAGGAAATTTCCGTGAACAGATCCTTGAGGGCCGTGCGGGCGGCCAAGTGCTTGCGGGTGGACTCGAGAATTTCGGCTTCCCGGCGCAGCCGCCTTTCGGTACTGACCATTTCCAGCAGAGCTTGCTGCTCTTGGGGGGCCCCATGGAAGTGGCTAGCCACCCAGTAGGACAGTTCTATGGGGGTGGTGGGGAGCTGCTCCGGCAACTGTGCATCCCGCTCCATTAGCTTGCCCGAGAGACGCACCACATCTTGAAGGAGAGTGGTAACCTGGCGCACCCAGCTCTGCAGGTCATCGGAAGGGGTGGTCGGCTCATCCTCAATCCATTCCACCAGCCCCACCCGGAAGGGTTTTTCCCGCACGTAATCCAAGACGCGGAAGCGCTGCTGCCCCAAGGTCAAAATGTCCATGCGGTCATCTGGCAATCGCTGCACCTGCAACACCTCAGCACAACAGCCCACCCGCACTGGGGATCCCGTCTGGGGATTGAACATCAGCACCCCAAAGCGGCGATCCGTCTCCAGAATGGTGTTGATCATCATGCGGTAGCGGTACTCGAAAATGTGCAGCGGCAGAGGTCGGCCCGGAAACAGCACCACCTCCGGCAAGGGAAACAGCGGTAGCTCGCGAACATCCACGGAAGAAGAAGGCATAGGGCTTGTGCTTCTCGCTGTACTGAGTCTAGCCCATCTTTATTGGCCAATCTTTATCTCTGCTAAAGGTAGGGGATTGACAGGGAGGGGATCCCTCAAGAGAAGCGGTGGTGCCAGACTGTGATGGCAATCGCCAAGGCATCGGCGGCATCATCCGGGCGGGGCAAGCTGGGCAGGTTGAGTTCCCGGGCCACGGCAGCTTGTACAGCCTGCTTGTCGGCGCGTCCGTAGCCTGTCAAACTTTGCTTGACTTGGGCGGGCGTAAACTCCACCGGCAACAGATGATGCTGGGCCAAGGTGAGCAGGATCACGCCACGGGCTTGGGCGATGGCAATGGTATTGCCCATTTTGTAGAAAAAAAGTTTTTCCAGCCCCACCTGATGCGGGCGCAGTTGGCGCAGCAACTGGCTCAAATCCTCGTGCAGCGTTTGCAGCCGCTCCGGCATCGAGTGTTGGCTGGGGGTGCTGATCACCCCATAATCCACAGGTTTCAACCCCGCAGATCCCGCCAGAATGCAACCAAAACCCATGGTTCCCAGACCTGGATCTAGGCCGAGGATGCGCTGCTCAGGTGGGGTGTCT
>NZ_JANSIC010000357.1:0-1258 GCF_047461955.1 Synechococcus sp. R55.7 | reverse complement strand
AGTTCCAAGGCCAGCGGCCCCAGCAAGCCCTTGCGGTAGTCGTTGAGAACTTGCCGTGCCGCCCGCTGGGGATCCCCTTGATACCGCCGCTCGGCCAACTCCTGCACTGCGGCACCACCGGGAGGGATCGGATCCGGCCAACCGTAGCGCTTTTGCAAGAGAGATCCGGCTTGGGGCTGCACCCTCAGCACTTGATCCAAAAAGTGGGCCGCCACCCGTTCGGGATCGTAGGCCGCTTCGCCGATGTCATCGCAGATGGCCAACAGAGAAGCCGCCTGTTGATCCGGCAGAGAGGGCGGTAGGATGCCCGGCGAGTCCAACAGATCCAACTCTCCCCCCAGCCGCACCCACCGCAGTTGCCGCGTCACCCCAGGACGTGCTGCGCTCTCAGCTGCCCGCCGCCCCAACAGTCGATTCAGCAAAGCAGATTTGCCCACATTGGGAAAGCCCACCACCACCGCCCGAACGGCCCGCGGTCGCATTCCCCGCTGTTGACGCCGCATATTGACCGATTGCCCCAGTTGCAAGACCGCCTGCTTGAGGCGATTCACCCCTTCTCCTGAGCGGCCATTGGTGGGATAGACAGGGATCCCTTGCCGTAAAAAATACTCCTGCCAAGCTTTCAGATCCCCAGCCTCAATGCAGTCCGCCCTGTTCAGAGCCAGGAGGCGAGGTTTTTCCCCCAGCCACCGGCCCAGCTCAGGATGACGACTGGCCAACGGGATCCGCGCATCCAACACCTCGATGACTGCATCCACCCGCTGCAACTCTTCCCGCAACTGGCCAATTGCCTTGGCAATATGGCCGGGATACCACTGGATGGCCGGAGAACTCATGCCGCCAGAACCCTAGAAGTGGACAGCAGAAATCAACAGTGGGATCCAATCTAGCCCGATTCCCCAAAAGAGGCTCGACCTGCCGGCTGAAGTAGCCAATAATACAACGTGAGTGCCGCTGGGATCCCTTTCCTGGGCAACCTAATGTTTAACCAACGGGGGTGCGGGGGCAACAAGCCCCGCGCTCTACCCGCAGGGTTAGCGTCGGGATACATGGATCCCTGCATGCCATACCATTATCTTTTTAGTACCCAGGAATGCTGGGGAAGGGAAACCACCTGTCCAGTTGTTCTGTCGGGGGTCGTAGACCTAGACAAGTGGCGTGGGGTAGGAATACCCAACCGCGAGGTAAAGACTCCATCCCGCTGACGCCAAGGGAAGCCCGCGCTCTGTCCGTAGGACGAGCGCCGGGAGGATGTCAC
>NZ_JANSIC010000356.1:0-1267 GCF_047461955.1 Synechococcus sp. R55.7 | reverse complement strand
AAAGGACTCCGTCCCGCTGGCGCGATCAGCACTCGCAGCGGCGGCTTTTTGTCTGGTTTGAGTACATCCTCTCAGACGAACAGCAAGAACGGGTGGATGAATATCAAAGCCAGCTAGAAGCCTTTTGGGCCAACCCAGAAGCGGGGGTGATCGGTTTTGACTACGCCACCCGCCAACATGGGATCCGACACGTTCTCACTTACCCAGTCTGTTTGTTCTATGCCCGCCGCGCCAAGTATTTGGCAGCCTTTGGCCAGCTCCCCACCCCCGAAGGATCCCTGGGCTGGCACAATTTTCGGCTGGATCGGATCCAGTCTGAGCGCCTGGCGGTGATTCCCTGGGACGCTCCTTCCATCCCGCCAGAGCTGGCAACCCGCAAACGGCAGAGGAAGCTGCCCAGCCCAGAGGAAGTCCAAGCAGCATGGGAAGAAGCCTGGGGATCCGATTTTTACCTGCCCAAGGCATTGTTGATCCTTCGATTTTCCCCGGAGTTTGCCCGTCGCTATGTGGAAAGCACAGTGCGACATCCCACCTTCCAGCCCATTGCCTACGAGCGGATCCCGGCTTTGGTGCAGCAGGCAGTGGCGGATGCGCGGGAGCGCGAACAGATTTTGAACATTGTCCGGCAAAGGCCAACCAGCGACCGGTACTTCCGCGCCTGGGTACGGGTGGGAGATACCAATTTCACCATGCGCCTGCGGGATTGGCGGCCCAACGGCGAGGTCATCGCTCCCCTGGCCTACCGGGAACAGATGGCTCGGGAAGCCCAGGCAGAGCTGCAGTTTTATCGCCCCGACCTGAAGCTTTCTTGACCTTCCTGCCCATGACCACCCTCTACCTAACCGAGCCGGGGACTGTGGTTCACTGCCAAAACCAAACCCTGCTCATTCGCCGCCGTGGTCAAGAGCAGCTTTGCCGCCTTGCGGAGGTGGAGCTGGTGGTGGTGTTGCCCGGGATCCAATTGACCAGCGCAGCTTTGGCCCAACTGCTGGATCGAGGCATCGAAACCATTTTTTTGCGTGCGGATGGCGGTTTTCGCGGTCGCCTGCAGGGATCCTTCTCCACCAACTCTGAGATCCGTCTGGCCCAGTATCAGCGGGCCTACTCCCCCTGGGGGCTGAGGTGGGCCAAGGTGATTGTGCGCGGCAAGATTCGCAACCAACGGGCAATTCTACAACTGCACAACCGGGCTACCCGCGGCCAAATTGCCCCCTTACAGGAGGGTATTGATGTTATCGCCGCCTACCTGCAACAGTTGGATCGCTCC
>NZ_JANSIC010000355.1:0-1282 GCF_047461955.1 Synechococcus sp. R55.7 | reverse complement strand
ACTTGATCTTGGCCCAGATGTCGGGCCGAACCCAGGGCGGAAGCCGTCACCTCTGTTGCCAAGATGGGCACTTTGCCGTCGGCTCGACTACCACAGCCCCGAGCGGCCCAACGCCAGCCCGACCACCAACATGCCCAACACCAAAAAGGGCTGCGCGCTGGCCTGGTATTTCACATCGTTGTTCAAAGGATCCCGCAGCAGGTACATATCTTGGAAGGTTATTTGCGGGATGATCAGCAGCACCAAAAGGGCCGCGTAAAGTTTTAGGCCCGCCCCCAGCAAAAACGAGGCCATGCCGAACTGGAACAGGTCGATCATCAGCACCGAGATCCAAGCGGCCCCCATCGCCCCAAACATCACCGGCAAAGAGGCCAAGCCAAACTGCCTGTCCCCTTCGATGCTTTTGAAATCGTTGACCACAGCAATCCCCAGCCCGGCCAAGCTGTAGATCAGCGTCAGGATGCAGACCGTCCAGTTCAGCTCGCCAAACAAGGCGTGACCCGTCCACCAGGGCAGGGCGATGTAGCTGGCGCCCAGGGCGTAGTTGCCCAGCCAGCCGTTGCGCTTGAGCTTCAGGGGCGGCGCCGAGTAGATGTAGGCAATCAGGGCTCCCGCCAAGGCAATGCAGGTGATCACCGGGAAGTCATGGCCCGTGTACCAGTCCAGAGCGTAGGCCAAGCCCAACCCCAAGATCAGCAGCACCCAGATTTGGATAACCACCCGCTGCAGAGAAATAGCGCCGGAGGGAATGGGGCGGTAGGGCTCGTTGATGGCGTCGATCTCGCGGTCGTAGTATTCGTTCACCGTTTGGGTATAGCCCGTCATCAGGGGGCCCGCCAGAATCATGCCCACCAAAATGAGAGCCACATTCTCCCAAGTCCAGGTGAAGTGACCGGAAGATGCCGCCCCCGGAATCAGACCCCACACCAAAGGGATCCAGGTAACCGGTTTCATCAGCTGCAGGTGCAACTGCCAAATGGAGCGAGACTCCACCTCTGCTCCTTTCATGCCCAGCAGTTGGCGGACACGCTGCGCATTCGACCCGCCGGTGCCAGGGGATCCCTTGCCGGGATCCGAGTCTGGGGTGGTTTCTTCCGCAGTAGCTCCTACCTCCTCTAAACTGGGCTCTGCAGCAAAGGCCATCTCAGCCGCCATTTCCGGCGAGGAGGGATCTTGAGGGATCTTTTCGCTCATGGTGGGATGCGCAATCAAACTGCAATAACGGGGATAACCACCCCCATTCTGAGACATCGTGACATACTCCCGCACTCATGCTGATGCA
>NZ_JANSIC010000354.1:0-1283 GCF_047461955.1 Synechococcus sp. R55.7 | reverse complement strand
CTGAAATTGCCCGCGCCCAAGGGATCAACTACTTTCTGCTCTCTTTTACCGACCTGTTTGGGATCCAACGGGCCAAGCTGGTGCCTGCCTCAGTTATCGACTTCATGGCAGAGGGTCAGGCTGGATTTGCCGGGTTTGCTGCCTGGTTGGACTTGACGCCTGCAGACCCCGATGTGTTTGCCCAGCCGGAGCGCGAGCGCTTGTTTCAACTGCCCTGGCAGCCGGAAGTGGCCTGGATGCCTGCCGATCTAATTCAGGTCAACGGGGATCCCTTGCCACAAACCCCCCGCTGGGTATTGAAGAAGGTGTTGTCCCAAGCAGAAGCCATGGGCTTTCAAGTCAAGACGGGGATCGAATGCGAGTTCATGCTTCTGTCGCCCGAAGAGTGGGCCATTTCCGATGAGCGCGACCAGCAGGCCAAGCCCTGCTATGACCAGCAAAGTTTGATGCGGCGTTTTTCGGTGATCCGGGACATCTGCGATGGCATGCAGAAGCTGGGCTGGGATCCCTATCAAAACGATCACGAAGATGCCAACGGCCAATTTGAAATGAACTGGCGGTTTGACGATGCCCTAGTTACGGCTGATCGCCACGCCTTTTTCAAATACATGGTGAAAAGCATTGCCGAAAAGCATGGCTATCGAGCTACCTTCATGCCCAAACCCTTTGCCCATCTGACGGGCAACGGCTGCCACACCCATATTTCTCTTTGGCAGGGGGAGCAAAACCTATTCGCCGATCCCCAAGGGGAATTGGGGCTTTCTCAACTGGCCTATCACTTCATCGGCGGGGTGCTGCACCATGCGCCTGCTTTGTGTGCCCTCACCAACCCAACGGTCAATTCTTATCGCCGCCTCAATGCCCCCGTCACGCTCTCTGGGGCCACCTGGTCTCCCAACACGATCAGCTACAGCGGCAATAATCGCACCCACGCCATTCGGATCCCGGATGCCGGGCGGTTTGAACTGCGTTTGGCCGATGCTGCTGCCAATCCCTACCTTTTGGCTGCCGGTCTCATTGCCGCCGGCCTGGACGGGATCCAACACCAACGGGATCCTGGCCCCCGCTGCGACAACAACACCTACACGGATCCCCTCCCCAATGCCCAAACGTTGCCCGGCTCTCTGGTCGAAGCCCTCAACCATTTAGACCAAAGTACCCTGTTCCGTAGCAGGCTGGGGGATCCCTTTGTGAATGCCTACCTCAAGCTCAAACGCCAACAGTGGCAGGAATACAACCGTCAGATCACGCCCTGGGAGCGGGAAACAACCTTGGATTGCTAG
>NZ_JANSIC010000353.1:0-1285 GCF_047461955.1 Synechococcus sp. R55.7 | reverse complement strand
TTCTACAAACCCAAATCCGCCAAAATATCGCGGGCATGGGTTTCGGTATTGATGTTCTGGTAGACCTTGGCAATTTTGCCCTCGCCATCAATGACGTAGGTCACCCGCTTGGCATAGCCGCCCCCATCCACATCGTAGGCGCGGGTAATCACCCCACTGCTATCCACCAGTAGGGGGAAAGGCAAGTTGTACTTTTCGGTGAACTTTTGGTGAGAAGCTTGGTCGTCCATGCTCACCCCCAGCACCACCACGTCCTTGCTTTGGTAGTCGGCGTAGGCGTCGCGGAATCCACAGGCTTCTTTGGTACAGCCGGGGGTGTCGTCTTTGGGGTAAAAATAGAGGACAACGGTTTTGCCGGCAAAATCAGCCAGCGAAACCTGGTTGCCTTGGGTGTCAGTGGTGTTGAACCCAGGAGCAGGGGTGCCAACAGCGAGAACCATAGGTGCGTGACCCAAAAAGTGTGATGAATAGGGCTGCCCTCAGCATTTTCTTCAGCCCTGCTTGTCTCTGTCAAGGCATTACCGCTCCAGCTTGGCATTGCAACTCAGCCACCAGCTCTTGAAGCTCCGCCGATAGATTGCCGGGCAGCCGTCGCCTCAGAATCTCTGCCAACGATCGATAATACCACAGGGATCCCTCTTTTCCGGCGGAAAACCGCTGCCAGAGTTCATCCCCCAGTTGGCGAAAATCCCGCAAGATGCAGCGGGCGTTGTGCAGCTTGTCAGAGGCGGCCACCAACAAAACCGAGGCATTTGCCGTTTCCAGGTGCTTCAGGTAGGCGGTTTTGCGCTCTTTCCAGTTTTCTTTGGGCTCGCCTCGGGAGCCATCGCTTTCGGTATCCGTACATCCCAGGATGATCTGCAGCACCCGTTCTCCAAAGTGCTCCCGGATCTGTTGCTCAATCTGGGCCCGGGGCTCGCCTGTGTTGTGGGGGCCGTCCTCTAGGCTGTCGTGGAGCAGAGCGGCAATCGCTTCATCTTCATCCGCCCCATGCTCCAGGGCGATGGCTGCTACGGCCAACAGATGGCTGAGGTAAGGGATCCCGGTTCCCTTGCGGGTTTGAGAAGCATGCCAGCGATGGGCATAGTGCATTGCCTGCACAAACCGCTGTGTGAGTTGCGTTGACATCTGGACTCTCCAATTGGGGTTAAGTTGACTGCTGGGGCAAGGTTGATCCAAGCGAGTCTCAGGCGTTGAGACTGCAAATCAGAAAATGGGATGAGCACTTCTGATCACTTCAAACAAGGTTAAGACGCTGTGCCGCCTACCCTCACCCCCAGCCCCT
>NZ_JANSIC010000352.1:0-1300 GCF_047461955.1 Synechococcus sp. R55.7 | reverse complement strand
GGTTAGAAACGCTCAAATTACCTCAGAGCAAGGGTTTCCGCCATTGTCATCACTGAGGAAATAGCCAGAATAAAAGTAGCCATCGACCCAGCAATGGGCGCTACGACAACTCGGTGAACGAACGATGTTTCCCTCTCTTTTAACTCCACGTGCAGCAGGCATACTCCTATCGGGAGCTGTCTTGGGCATCCACTGCCAGGTGGCCATGGCCGCTCCCTTCCGCGACACCTTTGGTCACTGGGCCCAAGCCTACATTGAGACCCTCTCCGCTCAAGGAGTGTTGAACGGCTTCCCCGATGGCACCTTCCGCCCCAATGAGCCGGTGACCCGCGCTCAGTTTGCCACCATTGTCAATACCGCTTTCCGCCTCCGCAATACCTCCGGTACTTTCATCGGCTTCCGGGATGTGCCCCCCACCCACTGGGCAGCCAGTGCCATCTCGACGGCAGCGGCCAACAACCTGGTGGCAGGCTTTCCTGATGGCACCTTCCGTCCTGAACAGCCCGTTACCCGCACCGAAGCGCTGGTGGTTTTGACCAACGCCATTGGCAACACGGGAGCGATCCCAGCCGCTCAGCCCGGAGATCTCTTCAGCCGCTACCGAGATGCGGCAGCCATCCCCAATTGGGCCCTGGCACAAATTGCGGCGGCCAACCGCGCCGGGTTGATCGTCAATTATCCAGACCCGATGCTCTTGGAACCCAACCGTCCCGCCACTCGCGCCGAGGTAGCAGCCTTCACCCACCAGGCCATGCTTAACCGGGGATCCTTGGTGGCGCAAAACCCAGGGGGATCCCTCTCCGGTTCCCAGCCAGGCTTTGACCTGCGCCTTTCCACCCTAGCGGCGGGCACCTTGATGCAAACCACCACCCCCTTCAACGAGCGCCTCTTCATTGCCCCCAACGAAACCCGGCCCATGTCTTTGATCGTCCGCAACCCGATTCGCAACGCCCAGGGGGATATTCTGGTGCCTTTTGGCTCGCGGGTGGATGGCCGCTTTGAGCCGGCCCCAGGGGGCACCCGTTTTGTGGCGGAAAGCATTATCGTCAACAACCAACTGTTCCCCTTGGCTGCCCAATCAGACATCATCCACGATGTCAAGGATCCCCGCTACACCACCACAGGCAAAATCATTCAGGATGCAGCCATCGGCGCGGCAGCGGGCGCCATTCTCGGCTTGGTAACCGGAGACAATGCCATTGCCACAGAAGAAGTGCTGGGGGCGGGGGTGGCCGGAGCGGTAATTGGCAATGTAACGGCACCACAGGTGGTGGTGCTGGATCCCAATCAGGTGATCGAG